>JAILNZ010000046.1 GCA_024691135.1 Clostridiales bacterium | reverse complement strand
GCGAGCTTTCTGTTCTTGAAATAAGGAAGTATCTTTGTCCTTATTATATGTTCCTTACTCTCCCAAGTATTCTCACGAAGTCTCGGTTTTATATCAGCAACATAAAGCTCGACAAAGCTTCCGAAACTCATATCAAGTGATGACTCGGTCTTTATAATCTGCTCATGCTCCCAAGCGACGGCTTCACGCCTTGTCGCAAAGCCGCGCTTCTGGGTCTGCTTCCTGACTCCTGTCCAGTCCGTATAACGGTAGATAACTCGCCAGGTATTTGTCTTTTCATCTTTATATACTGCCATCTGTCTTTATCCCTCCTTCCTGTCCTGATAGTTAACCTTTTTCATGAAGTATTTGCGGTTCACTCTTCCTGCTACCGTTACATACCCCATCTTCTTCATCTCATCATTCAGGCGATGAATGATCTTATAGGCGTATGCCTTTGAAATATTCATCTCCTTTGCTACTTCTTCTGCATCCATAAATAGTGTGTCCACGTTTACCTCCTTTCTAGGCTATTCTGTCTAATGTTGATACCGGGTATTTTATAGGCTGTTTTGCCTAATGTCAATACCGATAATCACACTTCTTATACAGTGTTGCCTAATTTTTGTTGACTATCCGTAGTAGAGAAGGTATACTTTTCTCATCTACAGAATGTCGGTTAAGGCAGGAGGTATTACCATGACAGTCGGACAACGCATCAAGAAAATACGTAAATTCCGAGGAAAGACTCTGAAAGAAGTAGGCGTAGCTCTCGGTAATCCGGAGAAGACCGCAGATGTCCGTGTTGCCCAGTATGAATCGGGCAAGAGAAATCCTACGGATGAGACTATCGAACTTCTTGCCAAGGTCCTGAAGGTAAACCCTCATGCCATCGGACCACATGAACACGAGACGATGATCGGGCTTATGCATACCCTTTTCGATCTTGAAGAGTCCTACGGGCTCCACATAGATCAGATCGACGGCGAGCTTGTCCTTCGCATGGACAAGAGCCACAAGGAGTATGTAAACCTTTTCGACTCGATGCTCGAGTGGTACGAAGAGTGGAAACGTGACAAGGTAAGTGATGATCCTGTCGCATATGCGGAATGGAAGTTTACCTATCCGCATCCTATTAACAGGAAAAAGAAGTGATAACAAAAAGAGCTACCCGATCCTATATGAATCAGATAGCTCTATTTATAAGCTTTTCAGAAAATCAATGTTCCGGCAAAACTGTTGCCAAAACGTTGCCACAGACTATACTAAACAGCCTAACAACCCAGTAATTTCAGGGGCTTTCCAAGGGTTATAGATTATTCGAGTTCGATCGTTCCCGGTGGCTTACTTGTAAGGTCGAAGAGTACGCGGTTGACGCCCTTGACCTCGTTGATGATGCGGTTCATGACCTTCTGAAGAACAGAAAACGGGATCTCGCTGCACTCGGCTGTCATAAAGTCGGACGTGTTGACGGATCTTAGGCATACGGCGTAATCGTATGTCCTGAAGTCGCCCATGACACCGACGGAACGCATATTCGTGAGCGCTGCAAAGTACTGGCCGAGGCCTTCGATACCTGCATTCTTGATCTCCTCGCGGAAGATGTAGTCTGCATCCTGAACGATGCGGACCTTGTCGGCCGTAACCTCGCCGACGATACGGACACCGAGTCCCGGACCCGGGAACGGTTGACGGAATACGAGGTAATCGGGGATCCCGAGCTCTAAGCCTGCGCGGCGTACTTCGTCCTTGAACAGGAGGCGCAAAGGCTCGATGATCTCCTTGAAATCAACGTGATCGGGAAGCCCTCCGACGTTGTGGTGTGACTTTATGACTGCGGACTTGCCGAGACCTGACTCGATAACGTCAGGATAGATCGTGCCCTGAACAAAGAAGTCAACCTTGCCGATCTTCTTTGCCTCTTCCTCGAAAACTCTGATGAACTCTTCACCGATGATCTTTCTCTTCTTCTCAGGCTCTTCCACGCCCTTGAGCTTCTCGTAGAACCTCTCCTGAGCATTGACGCGGATGAAGTTGAGGTCGTAGGAACCATCAGGTCCGAAGACCGCCTCTACCTCGTCACCTTCGTTTTTTCGAAGAAGGCCATGATCTACAAAGACACATGTAAGCTGCTTGCCGACTGCCTTTGAGAGCAGTACCGCGGCAACAGATGAATCAACGCCGCCCGAGAGAGCGCAGAGGACCTTGCCGGTACCGACCTGTTCGCGGATCTCGCGGACCTTGGTCTCGACGAATGACTCCATGGTCCAGTCGCCCTTGCAGCCGCAGACATTGATGACAAAATTCCTGAGCATCTTCTGACCTTCGGCCGTGTGCATGACTTCCGGATGGAACTGCGTGGCATAGAGCTTACGCTCAGCGCACTCCATGGCCGCGACCGGGCAGACGCTGCTTCTGGCCGTGATCTTAAATCCTTCAGGAACGCTCGCGATATAGTCGGTGTGGCTCATCCAGACGGAAGTCTCGCGGGAGACGCCGTCGAAGATCATGCTGTCACTGTCGATCGTGATATCCGTGTGACCGTACTCGCTGACCGGAGCGGTCTTGACCTCGCCGCCGAGCTTATAAGCCATGAGCTGTGAGCCGTAGCAGATACCGAGGATCGGGACGCCGATATTAAAGATCTCCTCTTCGTATGACGGGGATGACGATTCGTAAACACTGTTCGGACCACCCGTGAAGATGATCCCCTTAGGGTTCATCTCTTTGATCTTATCGAGCGTTAACGTGTACGGATGAACCTCCGCGTAAACGTTGCACTCACGTACTCTTCTGGCGATCAGCTGGTTGTACTGGCCGCCGAAATCCAACACGATTATGAGTTCCTTGTCCATTTGACACCTCATTTTTTATTATGGGTTTATCTTACCACCGCCCGAAAAAAGTGACTATTGTGCTATCTATAAATATTCCTAACGAAAGCCGCCCATTTATATAGAAAATTTCTCACATTGCCTTTTCATGTGATATAAATAAGTCATGTTTTCGAAAAGAGGGTTTGTTATATGTTTTTCGAGTTCAGCAACACCATAAAAGAGTCTTCCATGCTTCCCGAAAAAGCCAAGGGCTTAGTGGCGGGCTACCTTTCCATTGAGGAGCTTACAAAGATCTCATCGGCTCTCAAAGTCACCGACTCCACCGTCGAGGCCTGTAAGACCGCCAACACGATCTTCCGTTCCGGCGTCGAGATCTACGACGACTATACATTTACCGAACTCAAGGTCGTCGATCCTGTTCACTGCAACGGTCTCGAGACCGACAACGACGACAGTGATTATGTCGCCCTCTACATCATGAAGAACGCCCTCTACGTTGTCGATGTCCTTGACACCGACCGTTCCACCTATGAGAAATTCATCCGCGCCACCAAGCGCTTCACGCCTTCCACCATGACGCTCGAGAAGCTGATATATGCCTTTTTCGATGAGCTCCTGGCAAAAGATGTTTCCTTCATCGAGAGGCTCAGCCTTGAAGTGACCGAGATGGAAGAGAGCATCCTCCAGGGCAAGCCGGAAGACGACATCAACCTGACGCTCCTGCGCCTTAAGCGCAAACTCCTGGAGATCAGAAACTACTATGAGCAGTGCCTGGACATTTTCGAGGTCCTTGAAGCAGACGAGAACGAATTGTTCCTGGAGACCGATTCCCTCATGTACATCGCAAACATGAGACAGCGCATCACGCGCCTTAGAGAAGACGTCGACTCCATCAACAACACCGTCGTTCACGTTCAGGATGCCTACTCCGCCCATATGGACGCCAAGATGAACAACACCATGAAGTACCTTACCGTCTTAACGACGATCTTCTTCCCTCTGACGATCATCGTCGGCTGGTACGGCATGAACTTCGAGTCGATGCCTGAATTCAAGTGGAACTTCGGCTACCTGTACGTCATAATCCTGTCGATAGCCGTCATCGTGATGTTTGCCATCGTGGCCCGGAAGAACAAGTGGTTCTGAATGTTTCTCCGGGACCAAGACAGGATCCTGGAACATCCTCATCTTCCCTTGTGATCACGATCTTCTGAAGGACAAAGTTCGGATCCACCGCAAAGATGTTAATGTCGTTCATTTCCTCCCTGAGGCTCAGCGTAACCGTGATCTCGCGCTTGTTTTCGAGCACACCGAGAGACCAGTACGGGTTGCCGTCGCCGACTGCAAAATAAGGGCTTATCATGTTGACCTTCTTCATCCTGCTGTCGTTGGCGCTGATGCCGAACCAAAGCTCATTGTCTCTGGTGTGCGGATTACCCGGATTCACATAAAGCTTCACATTGTAATTTCCCTTGCACGGCACATTGACCCTGTAAGTCAGCTTCGGCGCATCCTTTCCGAAAAAGATATTCTGCGGATATGCTTTGACCGCATCAAGACCCCTGCTGTAGTCCCCTATGACCCTGAATCCGCCCTTCGCGGAATCGGTCTTACTATAGAAATCCTTAGCCTCGATAGAGATATAGTCCATCACGTCAATGCTGCCCGGCCAGGTTCTCTGGTGAAGCGGCACATTGATGACGGTCTCGTTCATATCGATCTTTCTGCCGCACCAAAAGTAAACTCCGTCTGCCTTCCTGCCCGCACCGATATCGGCGGTCTTATTGACCGGCAGCTTAACGACGACATTTCCGTCAGCACAGCGGATGCATATCTCGGGGACCTTCGCGGCCTTTTTAAACTTCGACCTGTCGAGTCTGATCTTAAGGATCTTCATCGTAAACGGCCTAACGGTGCCTTCCGTCTCCGACAAGCTGATAAATGTATTCGGATTTTCTACCTTGAAGTTCGCCTTAGGTGAACCCGCGGTCGTGAGGATCAGTTCCGCCTCATCTTTGGACGGATCAAGGAAGGCATCCGTCACGAGCACGTGACCAGTCCAGAATTTACCTTCGGAATAACTGTTGCCGCCTTTAACAAGAACGACGAGACGCTCCTTGTTTGCAGGTTCAAAAGTATGGATGACGGGATACTTGCAGCCTTCCTCGCACCAGGCGTTAAATCCTATGTGTTCCGACAGTCCCATGCCGTACCACATTCCGTCGTGGATCTTATGAAGTTCATCCACGATCTTTCTGTCATAGGCGATGCACTCGTTGATCTTCTCTCCGAGGGTCATGGCATATGTGCTTCCGATCCCGGCAAAGCCGTGATTGAGAGTTGTCAGGAGCCACATCTTCTGAACATTCATCGTCGCCGTCAATGGCAGCCATATCAGTTCATAGAACGCATATTTAGTATTGCCTTCGAGCTTGCCGTAAAGTTTTTGAGCATCGCTCATGAGCTTTTCTGCCTTCTCCAGGGTCTCAAGGGCCTCATTATAGAGGAAGGGCTGATAGACCTGATCGTTCATGGCCTCGGTCCTTCTTACCGAAGTGATCCTTGTGTAGCCTTCAAGAAGCTCCGCGCATTTTTTAAGCTCCGCCGGAGTCATCTTGCCCTTGAAGTTACGGTCGACCATGAGCCTTGTATATTCCTTCGCGCTTTCAAGGTTTCCCGTGCCCCATCTGTCAAAGTCGTATGCCAGATCCAGGAAGAACGACAGCGGATATTCGTTACTGAAGATATCGCCCACATTAACGATCCACAGGTCCCTGATCCCGAAATCATACGCCGTCGTCATCTGCTCCCATACCTTGGTCAGATGTGTCGTGTTGAACCATTCGAACGATACCGGCAGTCCGTGATAATCAAAGTGATAATACATTCCGTAACCGCCCTTGTGCTTACGCATCTTCGGCGTCGGAACTGTCCTTAAGTTACCGAAGTTATCGTCGCAGAGCATCAGCGTAACGCCCTCGAGCTCAGGGTCTCCCATGAGTCCCGGGGTCTTGTCGTCACCGTAGAAATAAGGCTCCACTTCCTTATACAGAGCGAGCATCCTAGGCACTTTGTCCAGGTCCTCGTTAACGTATTTTTTGATGAGCCTGTTCTGCGTCTTCAATACTTTTCGAAGAAGATCGATATTGTCCTTTAAGGTCGCTTCCTTGCCCATGATGGCGGTGTCGGCCTCGCCCCGCATACCGACCGTCACCACATTCTCGAACTTGCCGCTTCGCTTGAGACCGTCCTCCCAGAACCTGGTGATACCCTTCTCATTCGTGAGAAAATTCCAAGCGTCGCCGTAGACCGACTTAGGTCCGCGCAGATACTTATACTCCTCGCCCTGCCTTAAGCACGGCTCGTGGTGGCTCATTCCCATGACCACGCCAAGCTCGTCCGCGAGCTCCGCATTCTTAAGTCCCGGACCGTCGTTCGGGAAGATCGCAGACCACATGGCAGGCCACATGTAATTACCTTTAAGCCTCAGAAGCAACTCGAAAACATGCTCGTAGGCCTTCGCATTGAAGCCTCCGAACCGCTTGTTGCAGAAATTGCCGAAAGCCGGCCACTCGTCATTTATGAAAAACCCTCTGAACCTGACAGACGGCTCTTTTGAGACCATGCAGTAATCACCCGGGATCTTGAAATCCTTCTGCTTAATAGGCTGAATGTCGAGCCAATCGATAAACGGCGATACGCCAAACATCTCAGAGACCTTGAACATTCCGTAGATCGTGCCTCGCTTGTCACTTCCGGTTATCACGAGGGCTCCGTCCTTTACTTCGATCTTGTAGACCTCGCGCTTGCCTTCGATATCAGAGATGCCCACGCCGAGCTTGGTGATGAGCTTGTCACCGATCGTTCCTACGTAGATAGGACTTTTGGCTTCGCCTTCTTCGAGGAGCTTTGGCTCCGTTCCGAATACGGCTTTGATGTCGCCCGCAAATTTGGAAGCGATCTTTTTGACGCCGCTAAGCGCCTTTTTATCGTATATTATGGCGTTTCCGCCCTTCTTTAACTGTGTGGAAGAAATAATGAAATCCATAAACATATATCCTTTATACTTTAACTTCCATACAAGTATACAACACACATATGGAGACAATCTACCAAAAGTTCATGCCTATATATTATTCAAAATCACAACATACCTCAATGGTTTCAAAGCCGTATGCCTTAAGTACTTTGATGTGCTCTGCCGTGATCCTCTCACCTGCCGTGACTATCGGGATAGCAGGCGGGCAGGATGTTTTAACGAAGCCCGCAACCTTTCCTTCTGCGTCTTCAACGCTGATGGTCGTTGTTTTCGAGAAGACTGCCTGTCTGATGCCAAGGACCTTGGAAGGCTCAGGGACTATGTAGTGAGGCAGGTTGAGTGCAGGTTTTCGAACAATGGAATCAAGAGCCTTCTGAAGTTTCTCATAGTCCTTGTCCGTGTTATATGGCGAGAACATGAGGGTCAGATAATTCATGTCGCTGAACTCAGGCTCGATTCCGTTTGTCCTTAAGATGTCGGCAACCTCGTCGCCTGTATAGCCGTAAGAATTCGGGGCAAGTGTGACCTTCAAAGGCTCGCTGCCACAGGTGTCCATGGTGGTCCTGAGAGACTTGACCAAGGAAGCAGTCTCCTGAAGTTTATCCATGAAATCCTGATCAGCCATCGTTGCGTTGGCGCGGTCAAGTGACTCGAGGATCAGCCAGGACGGGCTGGTTGATGAGAAGAGCGAGAGCTCGCGTCTGACGTCGAGGTTGAGATCGTTCGAGACGTGAAGATAAGCGCCGCCGGTAAGGACCGGCAAAGTCTTGTGAGCGCTGTCACAACAGATGTCGGCACCAAGATCCATGGGGTGCATGTTGAAGAACTTAAGATATGCGCCGTGGGCGTTGTCCACTGCGAGATACGTGCCGTTTTCGTGGCAGAGACTAGCAATGGAAGTTATGTCGCTGATGGTTCCCAAGTAGTCCGGTGAAGTTATGTAAACGCAGCAAGGATCGGTGTCCTTGAGGATGTTTTCGAGAGTTTCCAAGGATATTGATGATGAGATGAGGTCGCTACAAGGAAGCCAGACTACGTCCAGGTCCAAAAGAGCACAGGCGGAAATGAAGGTCTGGTGGCAGTTGCGGGATGCGACTACCGTCTTCTTGCCGGTGTGCCTTAGAAGGATCGAGAGCATGGCGCGGATAGCAAGGGACGAGCCTTCCGAAGAATAAAAAGTCGGACAACCGAAGATGGCGGAAGCGTTTCTCTCGCTAGCCTCGATAAGGTCGTCCGTTCCTTTGACCTCGGTAATATCTCTTCCGTTGAGCGCACCTTTGTGACCCGGCATATGGAGCCGAACAAAATCTTTCTCGATATAGGAAGAAATAAAAGCGACGATCGGTGTGTTCATGTTATTCTCTGAATTCGCGGTCGATCGCCAGCATCAGCGCGCACTCCATACGTTTCCTGAAAAGGTCGCAGCCGTACTCATAGATGCCGTTGACTGAGCCTGTCGCGTGATATGCGTTGGCAAAGCAGCCGCCGGAGCAGTAAAGTCTTGCCCAGCAGTTTTTACATTCTTCCCTCGTGTAGACATTGCACTTGAAGAATTCTTCTCTTATGTTGTCGTTCTTTACACCGTCAAAGATGTTGCCCAGAAGGAACTTCTCATCGCCGACGAACTGGTGGCACGGATAGAGGTCGCCCCAGGGGGTGACTGCCATATATTCCGTTCCGGCACCGCAGCCCGAGATCCTCTTGTAGATACAAGGTCCGCCCTTAAGAACGAGCATGTAGTGGTAGAAGGTGAAGGGCTTGCCTTCCCTGTCTTTCTCGATCATGAGCTTCGCGAGATCTTCA
>JAILNZ010000031.1 GCA_024691135.1 Clostridiales bacterium | reverse complement strand
TTATGTTTGAAAACATGTCGGAAAAAGAAGCAAGAGATCAGATCCTGGAGATGGTGAAGGATTATTGTGACACGTATCACAATAAGAAGAAGCCGTTCGAGGAAGGAGACAGGATCCCTTACGCCAGCAGGGTATACGGTCACGAAGAGATGGTAAATCTCGTTGACAGTTCGCTTGAATTCTGGCTCACGGCAGGAAGATATACGGATCAGTTCGAAAAAGCATTTGCGGAATATCTCGGTGTCAGATTCTGTTCACTCGTAAACTCAGGTTCTTCCGCAAACCTCAACGCATTCATGGCACTCACAAGCCCTCTTCTCAAGGAGAGAGCAATTAAAAGAGGCGACGAGGTAATTACGGTTGCGGCAGGTTTTCCTACAACGGTAGCTCCTGTTATCCAGTATGGTGCGATCCCGGTATTCGTGGATGTTACCATCCCTCAGTATAATATCGACGTAAGTAAGCTCGAGGAAGCATATTCCGATAAGACGAAGGCGGTCATGATCGCTCATACTCTCGGCAATCCGTTCGACCTTAAGGCTGTAAAGGAATTCTGCGACAGGCATAACCTCTGGCTCGTGGAAGATAACTGCGACGCCCTGGGTTCCCAATATACTATCGACGGTGAAGAGAAGTTTACGGGTACGATAGGCGATATCGGAACATCTTCCTTCTATCCTCCGCACCATATGACGATGGGCGAGGGAGGTGCCGTTTATACGAATAACCCGATCCTTCATAAGGCGATCAGATCCTTCCGCGACTGGGGAAGAGACTGTGTATGCCCTTCGGGAAGGGACAACATCTGCGGACACAGATTTGACAGACAGTATGGCGAGCTTCCTTTGGGATATGACCATAAATATGTTTACTCACACTTCGGCTATAACCTCAAAGCGACCGATCTTCAGGCTGCAGTCGGATGCGCACAGATCGTCAAGTTCCCGGCATTCGTCGAGAGAAGGAGACATAACTTCGACAGACTTAAGGCGGCTTTGGCAGGACTTGAAGATAAGATCATCCTTCCTGAGCCGTGCGAGAATTCCAGACCTTCCTGGTTCGGTTTCCTTATCACATGTAAGGAAGGCGTGGACAGCTTCAAGGTAGTAGACTACGTAGAGAGCCACGGCGTTCAGACGAGAAGACTCTTTGCAGGCAACCTCACAAAGCATCCTTGCTTTGACGAGATGAGGGCTACGGGCGAAGGCTACAGGGTAGTAGGAAGTCTCGATAATACTGACAGGATCATGAACGACACATTCTGGGTAGGCGTATATCCGGGAATGACGGACGAGATGATCGACTATATGGCTAAGACGATAAGGCAGGCACTTGAAGCATAATCATGTTGGACAGGATATTGAGGTTCGGTTGGAGGATAATAAGTAAGATCGCATTGTTCTGCATTAATCTTATCCTCAAGCCGTTTGGTAAAAAGCTTTCCGAAGAACAGGAAAAACAGCTTCTTCAGTTCGGTAAATTCGGTGTTATCGGCATATCCAACACAGCCGTTTCATATCTTCTGAATGTCGCCACACTGTTCATTCTCGAAAAGCTCGATATATTGCAGGATATCGATATCTACATCGGAAACGGCGTAGCATTCTTCCTGAGTGTCCTCTGGTCCTATTACTGGAACAGCAGATATGTTTTCAAGGAGGATCCGAATGAGAAACGCGTATGGTGGAAGACGGTACTTAAGACATATGCCGCTTATGCACTTACCGGAATAGGACTTAGCAATCTGACATCATATCTTTTCGTAAGGGTGCTCGGATGGAGCAAGTATATTGCCCCGATCGTAAATATTGTCATCGGTGTACCGGTCAACTATCTTATCAACAAGTTCTGGGCATACGGTGAAAAGAGAAAGAAGAAGGATGAGCCGGAAACAAAAGTGACCGATCAGGTCCCGGAGGAGAATGAAGCATGAATAAAGTAAGCTTGCTTGATTGTACATTGCGTGACGGAGGCTATCTGAACGACTGGAAGTTCGGAAGGAATACCATCGTTAATATCTTTGAGAGGCTCGTGGCATCAAAGGTCGATTTTATCGAACTCGGATTCATTAACGAGAAGAGGGAATATGATCCCGACAGATCCATCTTCCCTGATGTAAAGTCGATGACAAAGACGTACGGAAATCTCGATAAAGGCGATGCTCTTGTAGTCGGGATGATCGATTACGGCACGCTTGACATAAGCAAGGTCTGCCCTCAGCCGGAAAGCTGTCTTGACGGTATCCGCGTTATCTTCAAAAAGCATCTCCGCGAAGATGCAATGGCTTATGTAAAAAAGATCAAGGATCTCGGATATAAGGTCTTTGCCCAGCTCGTATCCATAACGAGTTATGAAGACGATGAGCTTCTGGATCTCATAAGGCTTGCAAATGAAGTAAAGCCGTTTGCCGTATCCATGGTCGACACCTATGGTCTTTGCCACAGCGATACGCTCCTTCATTATGCCAATATCTTAAACGACAATCTCGATCCCGAGATCTGTCTCGGTTATCACGCACATAACAATTTCCAGCTCGGCTATGCCAACTGCATCGAGCTTCTGACAGGTCTTAAGACAGAGAGAAATCTTCTTGTCGACGGAACCATCTACGGTATGGGAAAGAGCGCAGGTAACTGTCCTCTCGAACTTCTCGCCATGTATCTCAATGACAGGAGGGGAAGAAACTTCAACGTATCCCAGATCCTTGAAGCATGTGATTCACAGATCATCAATTTCCAGAAGGAAACACCGTGGGGCTATTCCATGTTCTACTTCATCGCAGCTTCCAACGACTGCCATCCTAACTATGTAAGTTACCTCATGAATAAGAGGACTCTTTCCGTCATGCAGGTCAACACGATCCTCGGCAGGATCCCGTATGAAAAAAAGCTCATGTATGACGAGAAGATAATAGAGAAACTCTACAGCGATTATCAGGAGATCGAAGTTGACGACAGGACTGATCTTCAGAGACTTGGTGAAGAGATAAAGGGAAAGAAGGTACTTGTCTTAGGCCCGGGCACGAGCGCCACGACAGAGGAGGAGAAGGTCCAGGATTATATCATCAATAACGATCCGGTGATCATCTCGATCAACTATATCCCTTCAACGATCAAGCCGGATTTCTGTTTTATCACCAACAAGAAGAGATTCGTTCAGCTGTCTTCCAGCATCGCGAAGAATGCGGAAACATTTAGGGTGATCGCCACATCCAACGTAACGAGTTCAACATATACCTTTGATTACACCATCAAGTATTCGAACCTTCTTGATTACAATGCCCAGATCATCGACAATTCGTTTTTGATGCTCCTCAAGATCCTCAAGAAGATCGGTGTTGAGGAAGTAAATGTCGCAGGCTTTGACGGATACGCGACAGACAACAGGCCGAACTATATCAATCCTGACATGGAATACCAGTTCACTTCAGCTGAAGCAGCCGACCTTAACCAATATGTAATAGGCGAGCTTATTAAGCTCTCATCCGGATTTAAGGTAAACTTCCTTACATCCTCTTACTACAACACAAAGGAGTAAAAGGATGAGTAAGTATAAGGCGGTCTTATTCGATCTCGACGGCACGATAATGGATACTTCCGAAGGCATCCTCATGTCGATAAAGGAAGCGGCTGATATGCTCGGCTTACCCGAGCTTGCTCCCGATGTCTTAAGGACTTTTATAGGTCCCCCGATCGAGTGGTCTTTTGAAGACAAATACGACATCCACGGCGACGATCTGAAGAAAGCCGCAGCGACCTTCAGGGACCGCTACAGTAACGTCAATCTTCTTCACGCCAAGCCTTATGAAGGCATATTCGATCTTTTTTTAAAACTTCGCGAAAAAGGTATCGGAACAGCTATAGCCACCTACAAAAAACAGGACTATACCATGAAGCTCCTGAAGAACTTCGGCGTCGATCAGATGGTGGACGTCATCTACGGTTCCGACTACGAAGGCAAGCTCAAAAAATCGGATATCATCGAGCTCTGTATAAGGGATCTCGGCGTTACAAAAGACGAGGTCCTGATGGTCGGCGATTCCAAGCACGACGCCAGAGGAGCCGAGGCCATAGGCGTCGATTTTGCAGGCGTTTCCTTCGGATTCGGGTTCGGCACGCAGGACGATATCGAAGAATATAAGCACGTTATCTATGTTGATAAAGCCATGGATCTTTATGACTTTATCGTTGAATAAAAGGAGAACACAAAATGGAGATCAAGATAGCACATCTGATTGCTGATTTTCTTGTCGAAAAAGGCGTTAAGCACGTCTTTACCGTTACGGGCGGCGGCGCGATGCATCTGAATGATGCATTAGGCCATAAGGAAGGCCTGACCTCGATCTATAATCACCATGAGCAGGGTTCTGCGATCGCTGCCGAAGGTTATGCGAGACTTACGGGAAAGCTCGCCGTATGCTGCGTAACCTCAGGTCCCGGCGGAACCAACGCCATTACGGGTGTAATGGGAGGATATCTTGATTCCATCCCGATGTTTGTCCTCTCCGGCCAGGTAAAAAGAGAGACGACCCTCTGGTCGACGGATGTTCCTCTCCGCCAGCTCGGAGACCAGGAATTCCCGATCATAGATTCCGTTCAGAACATAACAAAGTATGCCGTTATGGTAACTGAGCCTAACGACATCCTCTATCATCTCGAGAAGGCATGGTTCCTTGCAAATAACGGACGTAAGGGACCTGTATGGCTCGATATACCTCTTGATGTCCAGGCTGCAAAAGTCGAGAAGGAGAACCTCCGCCGCTTTGAAGGAAGTGACGAGGAGAAATCCCTTTCGGCTAAGGAGAATCCTTCCTACAGCGAAGAGACAACGAAGGCGATCCTCGATAAGATCCATAACGCCAAGCGCCCTGTTATCCTTGCAGGTACAGGTGTTAACGTTGCTGAAGCCAAGGACGAGTTCCTTAAGGCAGCAGCTAAGCTCAAGATCCCCGTAGTAACAGCTTGGAACGCTCACGATCTTATGACTGATGATAATCCGTACTACTGCGGAAGACCGGGCACCGTCGGAACGAGAGGCGGCAACTTCGTTGTTCAGAATGCAGACGTTCTATTTGTTATCGGATGCCGCATGAACATCCGCATGATCAGCTATAACTACAAGGAGTGGGCAAAGGATGCCTATAAGATCGTAGTTGACATTGACGAGGCGGAACTTCGTAAGCCGACAGTCAACGTTGATATGAAGGTCAATGCTGATCTTACAGACGTACTTAAGTCCATTAATGCTTCTTCATACGAGGCTAATCCTATCCACGAGGCATGGGTCAAGTGGGGCAGGGACATCGATGCGAAATATCCCGCATGTCTCCCTTCCTACGATGACGTTAAGAGCCCCGTTAATCCTTACGTATTTATCGACAGGTTCAGCAATGCACTTTCCGAAGGCGACAAGGTCATCTGCGGTAACGGTTCCGCATGTGTTGTCACTTTCCAGGGCTTCCATGTAAAGAATGACCAGAGACTTTTCACCAACTCCGGCTGTGCCGCAATGGGTTACGGATTCCCGGCTGCTCTCGGCGCATGCGTTGCCGAAGAAGGCAAGAGAGTCATCTGCGTTGACGGTGACGGTTCATTCCAGATGAACATCCAGGAGCTTCAGACTGTCGTCTATAACAAGCTGAACCTCAAGATCTTCATCATGAACAACAACGGATATCATTCCATCAGACAGACACAGACCAACCTCTTCACACCGCCTCTGGTAGGCGTATGTGACGGAAACGGCTTAAGCTTCCCTGACTTGGAGAAGCTCTCTGCCGCATATGGTATCAGATATGTAAGGATCTCCGATTCTTCCGAGATCACATCGAAAACGCTCGAAGCCATAAGCGGAAACGATCCGGTTCTTTGCGAAGTGGTCCTTTCCGACAAGCAGACATTCTCACCGAAGCTCTCTTCCAAGGTGCTTCCTGACGGAAGGATCGTATCGCCGCCGATCGACGATATGTTCCCGTTCCTCGAGAGAGAAGAATTTGATGCTATCAAGGAATCAGTTCCTAACAAATAAGGAGACCTCATGAAAAGAGCCGTAATCACAGGTTGCACAGGCATGCTGGGCTTAGCCCTCATAAGAAAGCTTCTGTCCGAAGGATATGAGGTCGTTGCGGTCATACGCCCCGGAAGCAAGAGAGCAGGAAACATCCCCGAAGATGAGAGGATAACGGTGGTCGAACTCCCGCTCGAAGATATAGGGGATCTTCCTTCGGTCCTTAAGCCTCTCGGTATCGAAAACGCCGATCTTTTCTTCCACTTCGCATGGGGCGGAACATCAGGTGCCGCCAGAAACGACATGGAACTTCAGAAAGACAACATAGCGGCGGCTCTGAAGGCTGTCGATGCGGCTCACGGACTCGGCTGCAAGGCTTTCCTCGGCGCAGGTTCCCAGGCTGAATACGGAAGAGTTCCGGATGGAACAAAGCTTGGAGGAAACACGCCTTGTGATCCTGAGAACGGATACGGTATCGCCAAGTATGCGGCGGGCAAGATGACCAGGGTCAAGGCTCAAAGCCTCGGCATGAAGCACATCTGGGTAAGGATCCTGAGCACATACGGTGAATATGACGGGGATCACACCATGGTAATGAGCATGGTAAGAAACTTCATAGACGGCAACAGGGCTTCCTGTACAAAAGGAGAGCAGATGTGGGACTATCTCTACTGCGATGATGCGGCCAACGCATTCTTCCTTGCCATAACAAAAGGTGTCGACGGAAAAGTCTATCCCGTAGGCTCGGGTGAAGTAAGACCTCTGGCAGATTATATAAGGGATATAAGGGATGCGGTGGATCCAGATCTCGAGATCGGATTCGGGGAGGTTGACTATTATCCCGGGCAGGTAATGTATCTTTGCGCTGATATTGCCGAACTTGAAAAAGATACGGGATATAAAACGGAGTATACTTTTAAAGAAGGAATCGAGAAAACTATAAACTGGTACAAAGCGAGGAAGAACACATGAAGAAGATATCGATACTGATACCTTGTTACAACGAGGAACTGAATGTTGAGCCGATGGCCGAAGCACTCGTGGAGATGTTCTCAAAAGATCTCCCGGAATATGATTATGAGATCGTTTTCATAGACAATGATTCAAAGGATCTTACAAGACCCAAGCTCCGTGCACTCTGCGAAAAGAACAGGAAGATCAAGGCTATCTTCAACGCCAAGAACTTCGGACAGTTCAATTCCCCTTATTACGGCATGCTCCAGACTACGGGTGACTGTACGATATCCATGGTATGTGATTTTCAGGATCCTATCGACCTTATCCCGAAGTATGTTAAGGAATGGGAGAACGGTTATAAGATCGTTATCGGTATCAAGACCTCCAGTAAAGAGAGCAAGATAATGTACCTTCTGAGGAGCATGTATTATAAGCTCATCAAGAAGTTTTCCGATGTCGAGCAGATCGAACACTTCACGGGTTCAGGCCTTTACGACAGATCCTTCATCAATGTACTCCGGGACCTCAAAGATCCGAAGCCTTTCCTTCGCGGTATCGTAGGAGAACTCGGATTCGAGCGTAAGGAGATCCCTTATGAGCAGCCTCAGAGAAGGGCGGGAAAGACCAGTAACAACTTCTACCGTCTCTATGATGCGGCGATGCTCTCCATCACGTCATATACGAAGATCGGCCTTCGTATCGCAACGATCGGAGGCGCGATATTCTCGGCATGCAGCCTTCTCGTAGCTCTCATATATTTCATCCTCAAGCTCTGCTGGTGGGATTCATTCCCTGCAGGTATGGCGCCTGTCGTAATCGGCATGTTCGTTCTGAGCTCGGTTCAGATGTTCTTTATAGGTCTTCTGGGAGAGTATATCCTCAATATCAATGACCGTATCATGAACAGGCCATTGGTAGTTGAAGCGGAGAGGATCAACTTCGACGAAGAGTAACCTTACAAAATTGTTAGTTTACCGTAAGCAAAATCGATAGTTAAAGTTCTTAGTCAGTAATATCATAAACTCAAGGAAGATGAAAAGGTCAAAAGGGAGATTTATGAAATGAACGACAAAAGGACCTTCAGAGAATTAACTTCGGACGAGCTGAACGAACTTAAGATAATTATGTTGTTCAGCGACGACGAAGAATTCTATGAAGACATCGATGAGATCTCTTACGCATCAGTGGAGAACAAATTCGGTAAAATGAGTTTCAGCAAGGAAGATTTTAGCTGTAACTTAATAGCTTAGACTACTCTCTTTTTCATAACACTTCATAACCCTGATAAAAACACCTTATAAGCGCCCCCGCAAATAAGGTGTTTTTATTTTGCGTGACAAATCGCTTTTATTTTTGCATAATATGGTCAGGGGGGGCAAAACGGGATGGCAAGTAATATACTCGTCAAAGATATGTGTGCTATTCGCGAAGCAATGCGCGATTATTATTCACGCGGCTTTAAGGGAAATCCGGAAAAGACCGAAGCACAGAACGCCCTCGACAGTTTTCTTAAAAAGCAGATGAGTTTTGAGGAGACTTCTGACGGAACCGTGATATACAGATCGGGCGACACAAGAACGCTCGAGAATAATCCCCTTTTCGAGATATGGAGGAACAAGGCCTTTGATCAGGTCGATGTCATGTTCCATTTTTATGTCTTTGATATCCTCGATCTCGAAAACGAGAAGACGGAAGAACAGATATTTAATGAGATTAACGAGTACGGAAGTTCCTTTGAGGATCCTTTTGTCATCACGAGGGAACGGCTGGCGCAAAAGCTCTCCGAGTACGCGGGTGAAGGTCTCATAAGGGTCAGGGAGGAAGACGGGCAAAAGCTCTATCTTAATGTCCCCGCGCCGGGTCTTCTGACCTCCGATCTGCTTTTATTCTTCTCGGAGATCCTTCCGTGCGGCATCGCAGGATATACCTATGAGAGAAGGAGACATCCGACACCGAGGACATTCAGGTTCAAGCATCACTTTACGGCAATGACGCTCGAGAGCGACATACTCTGCCAGCTCTTTGATGCGATGGGGAATAAGACGGAAGTGAGTCTGGTGCTTTTCGAAGGGGAAAACATTACTGCGGTACCGATGAAGGTGCTCTGCACCACGCAGGCAGGCAAGTACTATCTGGGGTACTATGACCGGGCGAAGGGTTCGTATCTCTCGATAAGGACGACCGATATCAGGGAAGTCAGACACGGCAAGGCCGCTTACGATTACGATCCGCTGTTCAGGGACTACTGTAAAAAACTCGAGCACGCATGGGGAATTCTCGCAGGAGACAAGACGGAACACGTGGCTTTTGAACTGAAGTTTGAACCTGCCGAGGATTATGTCCTTATCAGGCTCTCGCGCGAAAAGAGGTTCGGAAAGATCATAAAGATCTCAGACGAGCATGTCAGGTTTGAAGCGGATGTCACTTCGACATGGGAGATACTTCCGTGGATCGAGACGTTCATGGGATGGATCGTAAAGCTCGAGATGTCCAACGAGGATGCAAAAAAACAGTTCATGAAGGACCTTGAAGGCATGAGCAAGATATACGGAGGTTGCGGTGAAAGTATTTAACGTGGCCTACAACGCATATTTCGGTCTGGTTGCGCATATATTGAGATTCACGACGATGAGACGCGTTACTGTCGAAGAGATAAGACAGTTTGCCGTCACGCGCGGTCTTACGGAAAACAGGGAAGAGATCGTTGCCGCGCTCCAGAGCGAGTACAACAAGCTCGTAAGAGAGGACGGATCTTCTCCTATCAGGAAGAAGCCGGTCCTGGCACTCACGACTTTTCAGAAGAGGTGGCTCAAGTCGGTGACGGCTGACCCGAGGTTCAAGCTCTTTGACGAGGAGATCCCGGACCTTGACGGAGTTAAGCCGCTTTTTACGCCGGACAATTACAAGGTCCTCGACCGTTTCAGCGACGGTGATCCTTATGACAAGGAAAGATACATTAATAACTTCAGGACCGTAAGGCAGGCTCTGCATGACCATACGACCCTGGATCTCTCCGTAAGGACGAGATCCGGCCACAGGAGGAGCGTCCTGATGCTCCCTTCGGCCATTGAGTATTCGGAAAAGGACGACAAGTTCAGAGTGGTAGGAAGCGGCCAGATAGTGAATATGAAGAATATCATCACGGCCGAGAGATCACAGAAGAAGATATCCCATTCTTCCGACGAACAGGAGAAATATATGGAGGTCATCTTCGAACTCGATACGTCATTAAGATCGATAGATGAGACACTCCACCATTTCTCGCATTTTGCCAAGGAAGTAACGAAGGACAAAGGAGACATATACAGGATAAAGCTCATCTGCCTCGCGGATGACGAGACCGAGGTGCTCATAAGGATACTCTCGTTCGGACCTGCCATAAAGGTATTGTCCCCGACTTCCATAAGAGACGGCATAAAAAGCCGCATAAGAAAGCAGATGACTCTACTTTAATAGATCTGATAAACGATCGTGTTGTTGTCGTGAGGGAAATACGCGACCTGCTTCAAGTTGGATGCAAAGAACTCCGCGGCATAGATCGTCTTGCCGTTGGCATTCTTCATATCACAGAATTCCGGATCGAAAACAAGATACTTGATGCCTCTTTCCCTGCAGTAGGATACGAAGGTATCGATATCACCGCCGCAGCCCGATATGAGCCACAGATAGACGGAATCTCTCGTATAGGTGTCATGACCTGCCGACCATGCGTAATAAGGCCAGCCGTAATAAGCGGGACGTCCCGCGAGGAAAAAGCGGTTGACGGACCACATCGGTGTCAGGAATACATCCTGCGGTGACGTATTCTCCTCTATCCAGGAAACGAGTTCTGAATTTGTATCCACATCGATATGATATCTGTTGATATTGTAATAGGTGATCCATTCGGTAATACCCGTTGCGGTAAGCCCAAAGATCAGGACCAGGGCTATGATGACGGACAGTATACGGCTCGGGATATATGCCGCAAGAGGGATGGAAAGAGGCTTTTTCGCGGACTCCTTATTGAGTTCCTCCTCGAGCTCGTCGTTATTGAGCGGCAGGAGCTTAGGAAGATCCTTGCCCTTCCTTAATCTGACCGGAAGGATGATGAGATTGGTAAGGACAGTTGCGACAAAGATATCGGAAAGTATGAGAGATATCTGAACGAACTTGTGGTTCGCGAGCATCTCGAGCGATACCTTGAAAACGAATGCGAAGATAAGCGGGATGAGGAAACTTATGACGAGGAAGAACCTGTAGATCGGCTTTCTCATCTTAAGATCCTTGATGAGCCAGCCGACAGCGAAGACCGCCGTCAGGAACAATGTAAATCCCGTGATATAGATCAGGTAGTCCAGGGAATTATGGAATGTGCTCTCCCGGGACACAAAACCCGGCGATACCTCGAACATTACGACCTTTCTGTAAGATCCCGCGAACAGATAAGTCTGTATGAAGGATGAGATAACGGCGAGAGTAGCCATGATGAGATAATTGAGCCTTGCTTCGCTCACGATAGCCATAAAAGCCAGGATGAGAAGACCCGCGATCAGGGCCGATCCGTGTATAAAAGGCATCACGGTAACGAGGATCAGGGCAAGGATCAGATTTCTTACGGGACAGAGAGGATCACTGTTCCTCGGTATCCATGCATTTCTCGAAAAAAGGAAATCCTTATATCCGCCTTTCATCAGTGAGATGGACATACGTCTCACATGCGGGATAAATAGGATGATGAGGATAAGTATCATGCTCACTCCGAAAAGGAGATGCCTCTGGTTACAGTAGACATTTACGGACCAGATGCCCCAGTTATCGTACGGGCTCTGGTCATACCAGCTGAAGGAATGAACTATAAGACCTAAGATCCTCTTAAGATCGTAGTGATGCTCACGAAGATGTACGAACATCGAATAGATATTGAACGAACTCCTGAATAATACGAGGACAGGTGCAAGTACAAACGTCAGACGTTTGCCGCTTAAGAGCATGGCAAGAAGTCCCAGGAGTATGAAGCAGCAGACCATGGAAAGGATGGACGGGATGTTGATCGCATAGTCGATCGGAAGGCCCAGAAATTCGAGCATGCCGCAGAAGAAGTAGAAGAAGAAATGGTACTGGATGCCGTCACCCGAATAATGCATATACTGGGTCGGGAAGTTCGAGCCTTTGCCGAATGATGCCGTCATCGCGGTATGCGGGGCAAGATCCGAGAAGACCGTATTGCCGTTTATGAGATATCCGTCCGAGATCCTGAATGAATAGAAGAACAGGAAAGAGGATATGATCGTGAATAAGATGATCGCGATACCGTAATATGAGGTATTCCCGACAGACTTGTCGAAGCCGGGGATCTTGGGATTCTTCTTGATCTCCCTCTTTCTGTTCCTGCCCCACAGTACGAATATCAGGTAGCAGAAGACAAGTGCCACGACGGAAGCGCCAGCCCCCTGAGGTCTCTGTTTACCGTTAATTACCAGGGACATGAGAGAGGTGACATAATAGCCGGAAAAAGAGCCGACTGCTATTCCCGTGATGATGCCTGCTGGGATCTTAAAGAGGACGTCGGGAATCTTCGACAGGGGTTTTCCCGAAGGTGATACCGCCACATAAAGTCTCCTTACATCCGGCACCAGAAAAGATACCAGTTCGTAACCGAAAACGGCGCATATCACAATGAACAGAATACCGAGCATTTTGCTTCCCCTTAGATAATTTATATATATCTTATCAAAAGGCTTAAAGCTCAAAAAATACAATAATGTTACGTTAAGTATACAGTTCTGTAAAACCTTGGTATTTCGGCTTTTTCGCGAAAAAAAGAATGCTACAATCCTTAAAAATCAAAGTGTATCAAGGAGACCTTTTGCCATGAAGATCGTAGTTTTATCAGGCGGATTAAGTCCGGAGCGTGACGTATCAAAAAAATCATCCAGTCTTATCGCGAATGCCCTTCTGTCAAAAGGACATAAGGTAGCAGTCGTCGACCTCTATGAGGGCATCGGCGAAGATGTCGAGATCGAGTCTGTCTTCAGGGAAGGGCAGGACGATCTTTTCAGCTACACGATCCCCGAAGAAGAACCCGATCTTGAGGCTCTGATCCAGAGCTTCGGCGGAAGAAGGGAGTGGCTCGGACCTAGGGTCATCGAGATCTGCAAGATCGCGGATTCCGTATTCCTGGGCCTTCACGGATCTTACGGCGAGAATGGCCAGCTCCAGGCAGTCCTTGACGCGAACAACATCGCTTACACGGGCTCGGGCTATCTCGGATGTGCCCTTGCAATGGATAAGGATATCTCCAAGGCCATCATCGCGAGCCGCGGTATAAAGACCGCAAAGTGGATGATCAAGCCCGCTGAGGATATCGTGATAGATGAGATAAAGGAGACCATCGGGATCCCGTGCGTCGTAAAGCCTATCGGATGCGGAAGCAGCTGCGGCGTATCGATCGTAAAGAACGACGACGAGTTCAACAAGGCTATCTCATATGCGGCGAGCTATAAGCAGGACGTCCTGATCGAGGCCTTCATCACGGGTCGCGAGATCACCGTGGGCGTCGTAAATGACGAGGCTCTGCCGATAATCGAGATCATCCCTCACGAGGGATTCTATGATTACAAGAACAAATATCAGGCGGGACTTACGGATCACATCTGTCCCGCAAATTTCACCCCTGATCAGACAAAGCGCGCACAGGATCTTGCAGTCGAGATCTTCAAGGCGCTCCGCATGAAGGCATACGGCAGGATCGACATGATCTATGACGAGAAAGAAGACGATTTCTGGTTCATCGAAGCCAACAATCTCCCGGGCATGACCAACACGAGTCTTGTTCCGGATGCCGCAAAGGTCGCGGGCATCTCGTATGAGGATCTCTGTGACAGGATCGCCAGGTCCTGCGGCAAGGAAAGAATCTGATCATCAGGGGTATAAGGTGAAGGAAGGCAGAATTAAGGTAGGCATAATAGGAGGGGGAGCAGCAGGTCTTTTTACGGCCTGTCAGCTTAAAAAGCACCGTAAGGATGCCCCCGTCGACATAACCATAATCGAGAAGAATCCTGTTCTGGGCAAGAAGCTGACACTGACGGGTCACGGCCGCTGCAACATCACCAACAGGAAAGAGGTATCCGAGTTCAAAAAGGGCCTTCACGAGGCAGGCAATTTTCTCTATCCTGCCTTAAAGGAGTTCGGACCTGAGGATACGGTGGACTTTTTCGAGAAGGATATAGGGCTTTCTCTGAAGGAGGAGGACAATAACAGGATGTTCCCGGTATGCGACAGCGCGGAAGTCCTAAGGGACACCCTCGTTTCCTACATAAGCGGAAACGTAGACGTCGTATGCGGCGCCAAAGTCCTTGACATCGCGAAAACATCAGTCTTTGAAGTCTACACCACAAAAGGAAACTTCAGCTTCGACATACTCGTACTGTCCTGCGGCGGATCGTCATTCCCGGAGACAGGATCTGCCGGAGATTCATATATGTTCGCATCGGGCCTCGGCCACACGGTAGTTCCCGTAAGAGCCGCTCTGGCCCCGGTCAAGGTCGATAAGAAAGCAAGAGAGTTCACGTCCGCACTGAGCGGAGTATCGGTAAATGCCAACGCGAGCCTTTACTATGAAGGATCAAGATCGGCTTCTTCGGAAGGTAACGTGCTCTTCGCTGATTTCGGACTTACGGGTCCGGCGATCATGGAACTGTCACGTGAGATACCTTCGGGGATCGCCGACATGAACGGTTGGATCGAACTGGACTTCACCCCTTTCATGAGCGACGAACAGATAGACAGGGAGTTTCAGAAGATGATAGATGAACATCCCGATACCAAGGTATCGACGCTGGCATCAAAGTTCATTCCGGCATCAGTATCAAGGGAACTGTCTTCACGTGCCAAAGTTACAGACCTATACGCGCAGAACTTCACGAGACAAAACAGGAAGGCACTCTGTAAGGAGATAAAGCACCTGGAACTGGGGATCGAGGAAGCACCTTCGCTCGACAGGGCTTATGTGACACGCGGCGGAGTCGCTCTCAAGGAAGTCGACAGGAAGACGATGGGGTCCAAGATCGTTACTGATCTTTACATCATCGGGGAAGCGCTCGACATAGACGGAATAAGCGGAGGATATAACCTTCAGGCCTGTATGAGCGAAGCATATATGGTAAGCAAGAGCATATTGGGACGGTCTTCTTGAGATCGTCTTTTTTATTGTAAGAACCGCCCGATTGGGATAGAATTTTATTATTCAGACATCGGGAGGATCATTTAAATGTTTTGCGAGTTTTGTGGAAGTGAATTGGAAAACGGCGCGAAGTTCTGCAGCGAATGCGGAGCAAAAGTACCGGAGGCAGCAGCTCCGGCAGCCCCTGTAGCAGCAGCAGCGGCTGTTGCTTCAGCGATACCTGAACCTCAGGTTCAGCCTGAAGTTCAAAAGCCTTATGAACCTGCTGCTTCATATAGCCAGCCTCAGCAGTATAACGCACAGCCTAATTCATACAGTCAGCCCCGGCAGTATGCGGCGCAGCCTTCTTCGAATCAGGGAAGCGGAGTTGCAATGAGATCGATGATCTTCGGTATCGCAAGCCTTGCGGTCTATGTCATCACGTTTATTCCGGGCATCTCATACTTGACCCCTGTTGCGGGTATCGTCTTTGCAATACTTGCTCTTATCGGTTCGGCCAAGGCAACCAAGCTCGGCGCGACCGGAGGCAAAGTCAAGACAGCACGTATCACGGGTATCATCGGTATCATCGTCGGTGCTATTGCCATGATCGTAGACCTCATCGTTATCTTCGTCAACATTGTCGAGTATATGTTCTGATCCCTGAAAAGGAGAAACCATCATGAAGAGAAATGACTATATTACCTGGGACGAGTACTTTATGGGTGTTGCAAGTCTGTCGGCCCAGAGGAGCAAGGATCCGAGCACACAGGTTGGAGCCTGTATCGTAAATAACGAGAACCGCATCATGACGGTCGGTTATAACGGAATGCCGAGGGGCTGTTCGGATGATGAATTCCCTTGGGAGAGGGAAGGCGGAATGCTCGATACCAAGTATGCTTTCGTATGTCATGCCGAGATGAATGCCATACTTAACTGCGGTACGGCCGACCTTCGGGATACGCGTGTATATGTTACCTTGTTCCCATGCAGGGAGTGCACCAAAGCTCTTATCCAGAAGGGCATAAGGGAAGTCATCTATTACAGCGACAAGTATCATGATACGGAAGACGCGGTAGCGGCAAGAAAGATGCTCGATGCCGCAGGAGTTATATATAAGCCGTATAATCCGAGCGGAAGAAAGATCGGTATCGAAGTATAAAACGACAGGGTTATCAGAAGTAAATAGAAAGGGGAGGAGTATATCATGGCATATTGCAGCAAGTGCGGAACGGAACTACGAGATGACGACATCTTCTGTTCGAAGTGCGGATCAAAGGTATCAGGAGACGGAAGAGGAAACGGAGAAGCGGCATCTGCTCCTGACGAAGGGAACAATGACGGATCCGGGCAGATATCAAAAGATATGCTCATAAGGGATCTCACGGAATATAAGAGAGCCCTCTCCGAGAAAAAAGTCCTGGAGTCCAAGTTAAGGGAATATGGAGCAGGAGGCCTATTCGGAGGAAGTGACCAGATCCTTCGGGAGCACACGTTCATAAAGTTCTACTGGCATTATCTGGTAGCAGCTCCGATCACCTTTATTGCCGTTATGTTTTTCGTAATGATCATGGGTGTATTTGCGGAATCGGCAGCTATGATCTACGCCTCGTATGTAGTCGCAATGATCGCTGTTGCAATTGTCCTTCTTGTAGGCAGATCAAAAGCACTGATAGCCCAAAGCGAAGCCAATAATTCCGTCCTGGAGCATAATAAGAAGATCCGTGACAGGATGAAGGAAAAGGCGCTCGATGACGTTGCGAAGGAGAAGATCGCCCGGGCAAGAAAGGTCATCAAGAAGTATGAGGACCTTATTCCGGTCAAGTACAGGAACGAATCGTCGCTCAATATGATCATCAGGCAATTGAAGATCACTGATGCCAAGACGATCGACGAAGTCATCGCCAAGATGAAATAATTGTTGCAAAATCAAAAAACTGTGCTTATAATAAGCGCATATCAAAATGCGTTGATTGAGAGGAGTAGTCTTTCTCAGGCGGCAACAGGGATGGAAGGTCTTGACTGAGAGCCTTCCTTGTAAGACGGAAATGATGAAGTTCGCTCATGAGCAGGAATGCTGAAGCTTATGTTGTAGGTGTTCACGGGAGTCCGCCGTTATCAGGGACGAAGAATTGTTGGATTCTTGCTGAGAGCAGTCTTTTCGAAAAGGCTGAAGATGGGTGGTAACGCGTATATTATACGTCCCGTCAACGGAAACATATCCGTTGGCGGGATTTTTGTTTATCCGTAAAGCAAGAGCGAAAGGAGAAAAAAATGGCAAAAGAGATCGAGACTTTCATCTGGGATGAAAAGAATGAATGCATGAGCGAAGACGAGCGTGAAGCTCTTGTAAGCGGAAGGATCAGGAAATGCGTAAAGAGGCTTTACGAGAAAGTTCCTTATTACAAGGCAAAGCTCGACAATGCGGGTGTAAAGCCCGAGGACATAAACGGGACGGAGGATCTCTGGAAGCTTCCGTTCACTGATAAGTTTGACTTCAGGGACAATTATCCGTTCGGAACATTGGCAGTTCCGAGGGAGGAAGTCGAGCGTTTCCACGCTTCGTCCGGTACGACAGGCCGTATGAAGGTCGTAGGTTATACGCATAACGATATCGAGCTTTGGTCCGACATGCTCTGCAGGGCTTTCGCCATGGCAGGCATGAAGAAAAACGACCTCGCGCACATCTCCTACGGATACGGACTGTTCACCGGAGGTCTCGGCCCTCACTATGCATGTGAGAAGTTCGGCGCTACGGCGATCCCTGTATCCACGGGACAAACCGACAGACAGATCATGATCCTTACTGACTGGAAGCCGGACGTTATCTTCTGTACGCCTACATATATGCTCAACCTCCTGGACAAGATGGACGAGAAGGGCGTCGACAAGAGCCAGCTCAACTTAAGGACAGGTATCTTCGGTGCTGAGGCATGGACAGTTGAGATGAAGCAGGAGATAGAGGAGAGAGCAGGTATCAGGGCATTCGATATCTACGGTCTTTCCGAGGTCTGCGGTCCGGGAGTAGGCTGCTCATGCGATAAGGGCGACCTCATCCATATCCAGGCTGACCACTTCTGGCCTGAGGTAGTAGATCCTGAGACCGGCAAGCCGCTTCCTGACGGCGAGATCGGTGAGCTCGTATTCTCATCTATTACTAAAGAGGCCCTGCCTCTCATGAGATATAACACTCACGACCTGACACGTATCTACCACGGAAAGTGCGCATGCGGAAGAACGACACCGAGGATCGAGAAGATCACGGGACGAGCTGACGACATGATGGTAATAAGAGGCGTCAATGTCTTCCCGAGCCAGATCGAGGAAGCGATAGGCAAGCATACCGATGCGGTATCCCTGAACTATCAGATCTTTGTAGACCGTATCAACAACCAGGATTCCATCTATGTCAAGCTCGAGCTCAAGCCTAATCTCTTCTCAGATACGATCGGCGATCTCGCCAAGCTCAACAAGGCGATCGAGGCGGATATCACATCCATCACGGGTCTTCACATCAGAGTTCAGCTCGTTGAGCCCAATACTCTTCCGAAGTCCGAAGGAAAGATGAAGAGAGTTATAGACTCGAGATTCAAATAAGATGTATACTTCTCTCATGGGCAAAGACACTTATGGGAGAGAGGTAACGATGCAAAAGCGTTTTTTCGGGCACATGACCGTATTGGTCATGACAGTAATATTGATCTTAACGGCGGCTTTCGGATCAGTTTCAGCTGATCCGGAAGCTGTTGTCGATTCTACGAATCCATGGGAGAGCGGAGGTCAGATAACGCTGACCTTAAAAGGCTGTGACGGATATAATACGATCACGGTCGTAGCGGACTTCGGAGGCAGTATCACCGACGCGTCAGGATGGGGATTCGATTCGTACAGCGTTGACGGAAGCCGTGTCACGGCGGTGGTCACGAGGGGCGGTCAGAATGACTGGGCTTTTAACGGCAGTGTCGGTATCCAGGTAAACGGATCGGGAATAAAAGACATAAAGCTCATTTCCGTAACGGGTGATCAGACATCAGGCACCATATCAACACCTGCTCCGACGGCAGTTCCGACTTCATCTCCTGATCCTGCTCCCGTAGTTACCGGAACGGTCGAAAACAAGGAAGGCAAAAAGGGTGACGACTGGCTTACCACGGACGGCAGCAGGATAGTCGATATGAACGGCACCGAAGTATGGCTTACCGGTGTTAACTGGTTCGGCTACAACACGGGAACTAACATATTTGACGGCTGCTGGTCATGCAGCATGGACGGTGCTCTTAAGGCCATTTCAGACAGAGGATTCAATCTCCTGAGGATCCCGATCTCCGCAGAGCTCCTTCTTAACTGGAAGAGCGGTACATACCCTCAGGCTAATTTCAATACTTCCACAAATCCGGAGCTCGTCGGGCTTAACAGTCTTCAGATATTTGACTATATGCTCTCGCGCTGCGAGACATACGGACTTAAGGTCATGATCGACATACACAGTGCGGAGACAGATGCATCAGGCCATAACGCACCTTTGTGGTATACGGGAAAGATCTCCGCCGATCAGTATATCGAAGCTCTTGACTGGATTTCCGCACGTTACAAGGATAATGATACGATCATTGCCTACGATCTGAAGAACGAACCTCACGGAGCAGGCAACGAGCAGAACAGGGCGATATGGAATGACTCGAAGGATCCTGATAACTGGCCTTATATCGCATCTATGGCAGGCAACAGGATACTGGACAACAACCCTAATGTCCTGATCGTAATAGAGGGAAACCAGATCTTTCCAAAAGACCCCAAGTCTAATAACTTCACTTCATATAACGAGAGCGATTACTATAATGCCTGGTGGGGAGGAAACCTCATGGGCGTTAAGTACTATCCCGTAGATCTCGGATCTGACGAGAGAAATAAGCAGATCGTATATTCGCCACATGATTACGGTCCTGCCGTATATCAGCAGCCGTGGTTCAAGTCGGGCTTTTCTTACCAGTCTCTCATGGAGGATTACTGGTATGACTACTGGTTCTATATCAAAGATCAGGATATCGCGCCGATACTCATAGGAGAATGGGGCGGATTCATGTCGGGTGATAATCTCACATGGATGACATACCTAAGACAGCTTATCGGGGAAGAGAAGCTCAATTATACATTCTGGTGCTTCAATGCGAATTCCGGTGATACCGGCGGACTCGTAAAAGATGACTTTATGACATGGGATGAGGAGAAGTACTCATTCGTGAGCGAAGTCCTGTGGAAGACTTCCGACGGCAAGCCGATAGGATTGGATCATGAGATCGCTCTGGGAAGTAACGGCGTAAGTCTCGGGGAAATAAGCGGAAACGTTACAACAGTGGATGTTACGGACGAGACAGAACCTTCGGAAACAGACGTTTCTGAGACGACGGATGTGACGGAAATGACATCCGCTCCTTCAGACGTCACGGAGACTTCTTCAGAGATCTCAGAAGAGACTCTTACCCGGGAAACGGAAATTAAGAAAGCCGATAACAGACTTCAGTTATCATCTCTCGGGAATCTGCTTACGGGTATAGTCATAACGGCATCGGCACTTCTGCTGATACTTGCCGTCTTTATCGTGATCCGTATCATTATCCTGAAAAGGAAGGGCATGAGCTTTAAAGAGATACTGGTAAATCTTTTTAAGCTGTACTGATCATAAAAAAACTCGGATTATTATTCCGAGCTTAGTTAATTATATTCCTGATTTACACGTCTAGTAACAAAGCATATTATCTCACTCTTTTAAGCATCCTATCGGGATTACATGAACTCCATTCTCTGTCGTGTAAGCCATAGGAACATTGCCGCATATAACGATAAGTGCCGATGGTTCACGATATACTGGCTTGGGATGATCCGGATTTGAAAAAGCCTTCTCATTATGTTTGATTATTGCTTGCTTAAACCTGAGAAGTGAA
>JAILNZ010000012.1 GCA_024691135.1 Clostridiales bacterium | reverse complement strand
GCTCCTCTCCTTAGTTGTGGAATACTATCGATATAGTCCCCAAAATTGATATCAGTCTGTTCCTGATTCGTCATAACTTCGTTCTCGCTCATCTCGCCGACAACCTCCAAAATAATACATTGAGGCGTAGAAGCACCGGCCGTTACTCCGACTCTGTCGGTAATAGAAATCGATCCCTCCAATATCAACTTCCTTACTTCTGAGGCGTCAGAAACGAGGTACGTTCTTACGCAGTGACTTCTGCAAATATCAAAGAGCTTGCGGGTGTTGGAACTGTGCCCTGAACCTATGACTAACATGACGTCAGATTGCTCCGACAATTCCACCGCTTCTTTTTGCCTGCTTTCCGTCGTAATACATATTGTATCAAAAATGCAAGATTTTGCAATTTGATTTTTGACATTTGCACAAATTTTCTCAAACTCCATAGTTGAGAATGTAGTTTGTGACACTATAACCGCGCTGTCGAGCGAAAACGGTATGTCCCCTATCTCATCGGCGCTGCTGATAACACATACCTCAACACCCTGCGCTTCACTGCATATGCCGACTACTTCAGGATGTCCTTTAGCTCCCGTAACTATAACATTTTTGCCTTTTGCCGATTGTTCCCTGACGATCCTGTGGATCTTGTCAACGAAGGGACATGTACAGTCCATTACTTCGCAATTCCTGGCTTTAAGTATCTCTTTAACTTCACGGGTAACACCGTGTGCCCTTAAAAGAACAAAGCTTCCTTCCGCCGCTTCCTCGGGGGAATCGATCAGAATGAAGCCTTTTTCTATGAGTTCTTTTACAACATGGTCGTTGTGGGTAAGTTCGCCGAGCATGTAAAGCTTGGTGTCTTTTCTGGTCTCGACCGTCTTATAGGCGGTATCGACCGCATTCTTGACTCCAAAACAAAAACCTGCCTGCTTAGCAACCTTGATCTCCATTATTCATTTACCTTTGACAAGAGTGTTTCCAAAGTCTCGTCGATCCCTATCTTGGAAGTATCGATCTCGATCGCGTCATCGACCTTTACGAGAGGAGCATTGGATCTTGTCGAATCCTGCTCGTCACGCCACTTGATGTCTTTCAATACTTCCTCATAATTCTGAGAGAAGTCTCCCCTCTCGTTAAGTTCCTTGAGCCTTCTTTCGGCTCTTATCTCTGCGGAAGCCGTAAGAAAGAATTTGTATTTTGCATCAGGAAGGACGTTCGAACCGATGTCTCTTCCGTCAAGAACAAAGCTCTGTTCCTTTGCGATCTTTCTTTGCATATCGACCATAAGTTTTCTTACGTAAGGAAGAGCACTTATGTTGGAAGCAGCTCTTGATACTTCAGGCGTTCTGATCTGACCTGTTACGTCTTCGCCGTCAAGGATCATATGCTGCTCGCCGTCCTTGAATTCTATCTTGAGATCCATCTGATCCATCAATGTCTTAACATTTTCTTCGTCCTTCGGATCTACTCCCTTTTTTATGGCATAAAGGCCGCAGGATCTGTACATGGCACCGGTGTCAAGATACATGATGCCGAGTCTTTTTGATACTCCCTTTGCAAGAGTGCTCTTGCCTGATCCCGAAGGTCCGTCGATAGCGATCTGATAAACTTCCATGATTGTTCTCCTCCTTAAACTGCTCTATGGCCGAGACCTATAGCGATCTCGTTAAGATTAAGCATTCCTATTCCGAAGTAAAGACATACGCTTAAGTGATTTCCGAATCTTGCTATGGCGATCTTTCCTCCGACATTTAAGCCTATTGCCTTTTGCGATATCTGTGATACCGCTTCCCTGGCTGCACCCGCTACGGCACCTTCTTCATTATGCGAATCCGAGATGATGCCCGCTTTTTGCGAAGTCACGATTGCTTTTTCGATTATCTTGGAGACGGATGATATGAATTCGCCTCCGAAATCTACTGCAGCACATTTTATTCCCTGATCCTGAAGCCTGGATTTAAGTTCTGCCTCTTCCTCGCGGCTTTCCGTGATAGCCAGCATGATCACGGCCGAGGATGTGAATTTGCTTTCCGGGATATGACTCATCTCAGTTCTCCTTTTCCGGTACGCGGTCGCCTTCATAGACACTATATTGTGACCAGAGTTCCTCCAGCGCTTCAAACGATGATTTGATATGTTCTTTTCTGTGCATTCCGAGCATTACGAGAAGTGCATTGATAAGAGACAGAGGTGCCGCGAGCGAATCGACAAAGGAAGCCATGCTCGACCTTGCAAAGAGCTTTATGTCGGCATTTTGCGTCAGAGCCGTATCATCCTTATCGGTTATCGCGATGACTGTTGCGCCCTTTTTCTTGGCATATGCCATGGAGTTTACGGTACGCTTGCTGTACCTCGGGAACGAGATACCGATCATGACGTCATCACTTGTAATAGGAAGTATCTGCTCGAAAACTTCATTTGCACTGTTACTGTGAATATGAATGACGTCATCGAAAAGGAGCGTCATGTAAAAATGCATAAAAGAAGAAAGCGGAGAACTGGATCTTAGACCCATAAGATAGATCTTCTTGGCCTTAAGGATCGTGTGTACCGCTTCCTCGAATGCTTCGTTATTTACTTCGTTAAGAGTTGCCTTAAGATTGTCGATGTCGGCCTGGATGATGTCCCTTATGGCCGTGGCGTCATCGGCGAAACGCTCCGTCGCATCAAGTCTTTGTACCGATGTAAGCTTACTCTTCAGTTCCTCCTTGAGAGTGTTCTGGAAATGAGGATAGCCTTCAAATCCGAGCTCCATGGTAAACCTTACTACGGTGGACTCGCTTACTCCTGTAGCCTCGCCGAGCTTTGAAGCAGTCATGTAGGCTGCCTTGTCATAATTATCCAGGATATATGAAGCGATTGCCTTGTGGCCCTTGCTCATTGAATCCAGTCGGTTTGTGATCTCGTCAAAAATAATACCCATATTGCCGCCTTCTTACTTCTCGTCAAAGTCACTTTCCGGGAATTCATCTTCCCCCTTGTCTTCTTTGTTCTCCTCTTTCTGACTGAGCAGATTGTCCATGGATATCTGCCTGTTGTCATTGGATCCCGCAGCCTCTTCAAGTGACTGTTCGAGATCCCTTATCGTCTTATAGCTCATGAGTTCCATCGAAGGCAGATCGTCAATGGAATTGATACCGAATTCCAGAAGGAACTGCTCCGACGTCCTGAAGAGCGCAGGTCTTCCCGGTGCATCAAGAGTACCTGCTTCCTCTATCCAGCCTCTGTCAAGAAGCCTAGAGATGATGCTGTCGCTCGATACGCCTCTTACTGCCTCGACCTGGGCTCTTGTTACAGGCTGGTTATAAGCGACGATAGCAAGCGTCTCGTATGAAGCCTGTGACAAAGGAGCCTTCATCCTCGGCATGAACATCCTCTCGAGGACCTTCTTCATCGACGGCTTCGTACACATTATATACGAATCTTCAACCTTCCTGATGAGAAGTCCGCCCCAAGGATCGCTCTGATATTCACTTATGAGCTTATCCATCGCCTTTGAGATGAGGCTTTTATCTATGCCCGTGATTTCCCGGAGCCTGTCGGTGGACACGGATTCTCCGCTTACGAACAGGATGGCCTGAAGGGCACCTGACAGTTCCTGAACCGGAAGTTCAAAGTCATCGGTCCCGTCGGTCTTCTTTTTTTCGGGCATCTTCTCCTGAACGAGGAACTCGTCAAGAGACTGCTCTCCTTCGATCGGAAGATCATCCGGATCAAAATCTTTCTTAATATCCATATCTTATGCTTCCCCTGCTCTTTTTTCCTCAAGAAGGATCACGTCAAACGGTTTCTTCTGTTCTGCTTTTATACTGTTGTTCCTGAGAAGTTCCAGCACTGCCAGGAAACCTACTATCCTGTCGATCTTCTCAACCTTCCCCTTGGGGAACAGTTCGTGGAAAAAGCATTTTCCTCTCCTCGTTATCGACTTGAGAAGACTCTTCATGCGGTCTCTGACCGACAGTTTGTCCTTCTTCAGGATATGCGTGATCTTTGCGGATATATCCGCGAATCTTATCTCGTTTCTCTTACATATCGTATCGACAGCTTCGTCAAAGAGCTCCGGATCGAACTCCTGAGGCGGCGCCTCAAATTCGATATCGAGCGATTTGGCCGTCATCGGGATCCTGTAATAACAGTTCCTGAAATCCTCGTGCCTGACCTTAAGTTCTCCTGCAAGGAATTTGCATCTCTTGTACCTCAAAAGGCTGATGACGAGTTCTTCCCTCGGGTCTTCCTCTTCGGTCTGATCTTCGCTCTTTCTGTTAGGGAGCATCATCCTGGATTTTATATGAACCAGTGTCGCTGCCATTACGAGAAAGTCTGATGCGATCTCCATGTCAAGCTGCTGCATCTTTTCAAGATGTTCCATATACTGCTTCGTGATGTCGGAGATCGGGATATCGTAGATGTCGATATCATTTTTTTCGATCAAATGAAAAAGCAGGTCGAGAGGGCCTTCAAAATGCCTGATCTTAACTTCCGGCTTTTGATGTAATGTCTCTTCCATCTGCTTCTCCCGATCCTTTTATTATAGTGAGAACGGTATCGCGAACAGTTTGCAGACCAAGTCAATCACAAATCTGAACGGCCATTCCACCTTCTCTATTATAGCTGACAGCATATTGATATTTGCTACAGAGCCCAAAAGGATGAGCGCGAAAAGGGCCATCGGGCTGTAGCGCATGAACCCCTTATATGCAGCCGTATACTTCGCTTTGACCGGAAGCAGGGCATCGACGAGCCTGAATCCGTCAAGAGGAGGTATAGGCAGGAGGTTAAATGCCAGAAGTATCAGGTTGATCTCGGCAATATAGTACAAAAGCATGATCACGAGCTGAAGCGGCACATTCAGGATATCAAAGGTGCCTACTATTATGACCTGGATAATGCTTCCTATGAGAGCGAGGATAAAGTTGCCCGTAACTCCGGCAAGACTTACAAGTATCTCTGCTGTCCTCGGCTTGCACTTTGTAACCCTGTTAGGATTCCATACGACAGGTTTACCCCAGCCGATACCCACAAAGAACAACATTATAAATCCCATTATGTCTATATGGGCAAGCGGATTAAGAGTTACCCTTCCGCCAAGCTTAGGCGTATCGTCGCCTAACTTGTAGGCGACGAACGCATGCATGAATTCATGAAATGAGAATGCTATGGACAGCGCAAGGACATAGAGCAGCAGTACAAATGCTATCTCCTTGGGTCCGTATCCGCTTTTGACAAGTCTGTATATAAACATCTATCAATCCTCAAAAACTTTAAGGTGTCAGGCCTTCTCAACATTGAAGAAGATATTCTCTCCGTTGATCGACCATTCCTTCATATTGGAGCCTTCGCCTTCCTTTATCTCGGACGCAAGGACCTCGGATGTGATAAACTCCTTCTTCTTCTCGATTATATCCTTGAGCTTATCATTTCCGCTATATGAGAGGATGATCCTGTCGATTACCTCAAGACCTGTCTCCTTACGCTGGGTCTGGATCTTGGATATCATCTCTCTTACAAAACCGTCCTCGATAAGATCATCCGTAAGAACGATATTGAGAGATACCGTGATGCCCTTGTCTTCCTGTGTGGAGAGACCTTCAGGCTGAACGGTCTCAACGAGGAAATCCTCTTCGTTCATCTCAAAGTCTTCGCCGTCAACGGTGATCGTAACAGGTCCTTCTTTTACCTTTGATACGATCTCCTTGCCGTTAAGGTTAGCGATAACTTCCTTGGCAGCGTTGAGCTTCGGACCGAACTTTCTTCCGCATGTCCTGAGCTGCGGCTTGAGCTTATAATCAACGAGCTCGCCTGCATCTTCAAGACACTTGATCGTCCTTACATTGAGCTCTTCACATACGATCTGACCGTATTCCTCGTCGAGCTTCATATCGGATACGACAAATATCTCAGAGAGAGGCTGTCTGTTCTTCATATTAGCCTGTGCTCTTGCAGCACGTCCGAGGACAACGATATTCTGAACAAGATCCATCTCTTCTTCAAGCTTTGTATCGATAAGTTCCTCGTTGACCTCAGGGCAGTCACACATATGTACCGACATAGGTGCTTCATGGTTGACCGTCCTCACGATATTCTGATAGATGGACTCGGAGATGAACGGAACGAACGGAGCTATGAGCCTTATGAACTCATCAAGGACCGTATAGAGCGTCATAAACGCATCGACCTTGTCCTTAGTCATCTCGCCGCCCCAATATCTCTCACGTCCTCTTCTTACGTACCAGTTGGACAGTTCATCCGTGAAGTCCTGGATAAGTCTCGAAGCAGTAGTTATATCATAGCCTGCCATCTTCTCATTGACATTCTTGATAAGTGTATTGAGCCTTGAGAGGACCCATCTGTCCATAGCACAGAGGTTCTTCGTATCAAGGGTATACTTGGTCGGATCAAACTGATCGATATCTGCATACATTACATAGAATGCATATGTATTCCACAAGGTACCCATGAACTTCCTCTGGCCTTCGTTAACGGCCGCATCAGAGAATCTGTTGGAAAGCCATGGTGAGTTGGCACTGTAGAAATACCATCTCGCGGCATCCGCACCCTGATTATTGAGGATATCCCAAGGACTTACGACATTACCCTTGTGCTTGCTCATCTTCTGTCCGTTCTCATCCTGAACAAGACCCATAACGATACAGTTCTTAAAAGGAGCCTTTCCGAAAAGCACCGTGCTTATGGCGATCAGTGAATAGAACCATCCTCTTGTCTGATCCAAAGCCTCGGATATGAAATCGCAAGGATAGTGGGATTCAAAGAACTCCTTGTTCTCGAATGGATAGTGATACTGAGCAAACGGCATAGCACCCGAGTCGAACCAGCAGTCGATAACCTCAGGAACTCTGGTCATCTTGCCGCCGCACTCAGGACACTTAAGATGAACATTGTCGATATATGGCTTATGAAGCTCGATATCATCCGGACAATCATCACTCATGCTCTTAAGTTCCTCGATGGAACCGATGCAGTGTCTGTGACCGCAGCCGCACTCCCATACAGGAAGCGGTGTACCCCAGTATCTCTCACGGGAGATACCCCAGTCGATTACGTTCTCGAGGAAGTTACCCATACGTCCGTCCCTGATGGTCTCCGGATACCAGTTGACCATCCTGTTGGACTTGAGGAGTTCCTCTTTCTTCGTGCTCATGGCTATGAACCAGGTCGATCTTGCATAGTAGATGAGAGGCGTGTCACATCTCCAGCAGAACGGATAGTCATGCTCATAAGGCATCTTCTTAAGAAGCTTAGCCTCCATATTGAGTTTCTTTATGATGATCGGATCTGCTTCCTTTACGAAAAGACCCTTTACCTCACCGCAGCACTCAGGCATGGTACCGTCTTCGTTAACGAGCTGGATGAACGGAAGGTCGTTATCTCTTCCGACTCTCGCGTCGTCCTCACCGAAAGCAGGAGCGATATGAACGATACCGGTACCGTCACTCATTGTAACGTAGCTGTCCGATACGACGTAGTGGCTCTTCTTTCCTGCTGCCTGGAGTTCTCCGTCGGCATAAGGAAGGAGCGGCTCATACTCCATACCGCAGAGGTCATTACCCTTCATGGTCTCAAGAGTCTCATACTCCTCGAAAAGGGTCGGTACCAATACGGATGCCATATAGTAGAAGACATCCTTTTCAGATCCGTCGAGATCCTTATTTACCTTGATCTTTACATACTCGTCAACAGGGCTTACGCAAAGAGCTACGTTTGAAGGAAGTGTCCAAGGCGTAGTCGTCCAGGCAGCAAGATAGGTATCTTCCTGTCCCTTGACCTTGAACCTTACGAAAACGGAATTCTCCTTAACGCACTTATAGCCCTGGGCAACCTCATGGCTCGACAGAGCAGTTCCGCATCTCGGACAATAAGGAACGATCTTATGACCCTTATAAAGGAGCCCCTTGTCCCAGATCGTCTTGAGTGCCCACCACTCGGATTCGATATAGTTATTGTCATATGTAACGTAAGGATTCTCCATATCAGCCCAGAAGCCTACGCGGTCGCTCATCTGCTCCCACTCGCCCTTGTACTTCCATACGGATTCCTTACACTTCTTTATGAACGGCTCGACACCGTAATCCTCGATCTGAGGCTTACCGTTGATACCGAGCATCTTCTCGACTTCGAGCTCGACAGGAAGACCGTGTGTATCCCAACCGGCCTTAAATGTAACATTTGCGCCCTTCATCGCATAGAATCTCGGGATGAGATCCTTGATGACTCTGGTCTTGATATGTCCGATATGAGGCATTCCGTTCGCCGTCGGAGGGCCGTCATAAAGTGTAAAAGTCGGAGCACCGTCTCTTACGGGTCTGATCGACTTCTTGTAGATGTCATTAGCTTTCCAGAAGTCGAGGACTTCCTTCTCGCGCTCCTTGAATTTCATGTCGGTAGATACTTTCTTATACATACCTTTGCCACCTTTTCTTATATAAATTATTTAATACCATCTTTTATCCGCCGGAAGTTCCCGCAATAAAAAACGCCTCAAGCCCACATCGGACATTGAGACGGCTTAAACCGCGGTACCACTCAATTTGCGAAGCTAAGCTCCGCCTCTCACGGATTCTGACAAATCCTTTACCTTAACGCGGCAACTACGGACACAGTCTACTCAGTATCGAACTATTCGGTGTGTCAGCTCGGAAGCGATGATCACATGGTGTC
>JAILNZ010000179.1 GCA_024691135.1 Clostridiales bacterium | reverse complement strand
TGACACCCTGAAGCCGTTAAATATTCATTCAAAACTCTCAAATTCCCAAAAAAGAATGAAAGACATTTTGTCTCGGTCTGGCGGGCACAGCAAGGGGCTGCCCCCTCCTGCAGCAAAAGCTTACTGCATTTGAAGACAGCCACTTTTCGAAATCAGACGTAAATGCCGATCCGACAGGCTTCATCAAGCTGCCGCGAGACATAAAACAAAGTCATTGATTAAGTAGCGGCGATTAATGATATAATCCTTTCTGACAGGTTCATAAAAGAAAGGAAAATATTATGGCTATTGAGATTGAGATCAGGAAGATCGGAAAAGTAACTGACATTAAGATCGGACACATTATCGGAAATGAACTCGTAATGGGATCGTATGACGATAACTGGAGATTTGAACCTGGCAAGATCACGACAGACGTGGGCGTCTTTGACCCGAAGAACCCTGGAAGAGGGATCATGGTGCATATGGATCCCAATAACAGAGGTTCCATTAAGCTGAAGCTTCCTGTTCCCGCTGCCACATCAGATATCGATACATTGATCTCGACGGCGGCAAGGATGGCCGAGGGCTGGGGTGCGATGATCGTGTCTTCGAACGGCGACTGCATGCCGGGTACGGTCTTTGCGGCGAATGCTGCTAATCTGAAGAAGTTCAATTACGATTCCATAAGGAAGGCTTCACAGGACATAATCGACGGCAAGGCACCGTCATTCTGCGTTTTCGGTGCAAAGTGGCCGGTGTTCATGGGAGAAGAAGAGGCTCAGAGGTTTGTTAAAGATCCTGAGGAATTCGGCACGTGGCTTATCAACAGGCAGAAGATGGACGCATACTATGCTGGCGTAAGTTTCTTTAAGACCGTGAACGGCACCGTCGGAAGATACACGGTAGGACCGGGCGTCAGATATATCTTCCCGAAGACACCGAGGGTACCTTACGGATTTGATGTTGAGTGTAACGATTACGCTGTCCTCGTATTTAAGGACAAGGAGACAAAAGGCGAGGTCGGATTTGAGGAATTCCTCGGAAGGCTTCCTGAAGATAAGGTCTCCGAATATGACATCTATAACGATCTCATCGCGCCTTTGACTGAGGAAGAAGCAGGTCAGATAATGAATGGGTAAGACTGATCTTCTGATGTACCGATAACGGTATGTCGGAAGTGTTACCATAACTTCAAAGAGACGTCTTCGGACATGATACCGGGAGGTGGATTTATGCAGGAGATCAAGTGCCCCAAGTGCGGTGAGGTCTTTCAGGTAGACGAATCAGGATACGCCGCCATCGTAAAGCAGGTCAGGGACAAGGAATTTAACAAGGAAATCGAGCAGAATACCTTAAGGCTCCGCGAGGAGAAAGAAGGCGCGGTCAAGCTCGCCGTCACCGAGGCCGAGGCCGAGAAGGACAAGATCATAGCCGAACTCAACCGTAAGCTCGCCATAGCGGGCATGGAAAAGGAGGCGGCGATTAACGATGCCGAGGCTGAAGGCAAGAAGCTCCTTTCCGAAAAAGACACGGAGATCGTAAAGCTCAGATCACAGATCGAGATCGACAAGAGCACCAACGACCTGGCACTCAAGGAAGCGACTTCTAAGATGGAGAAGGAGATAGCGGAACTTAAGAACGATATCGAACTTCAGAAACAGAAGAACGAGCTTCAGGTCAAGTCCATGGAGGAATCCCACAGGGAGGAACTGAAGAGAAAGGACGAGACCATCAGCTACTATAAGGATCTCAAGACAAAGATGTCCACCAAGATGGTCGGCGAGTCATTAGAGCAGTACTGCCTTGACGAGTTCAACAAGATAAGGACGGCGGCTTTCCCGAATGCCGAATTCGGTAAGGATAACGAGATATCGGAGACGGGATCCAAGGGCGATTTTATCTACCGCGAATTTGACGAGGCGGGATTTGAGCTTCTTTCCATCATGTTCGAGATGAAGAACGAGATGGAGACGACAGAGAAGAAGCACCAGAACAAGGACTTTTTCAAGGAGCTTGATAAGGACAGGAAAGAGAAGAACTGCGAATATGCAGTCCTCGTTACTCTCCTTGAGCCGGACAGCACGTTCTACCAGGGGATCACGGATGTGTCCTACGAATATGAGAAGATGTATGTCGTAAGGCCGCAGTGCTTCATATCGATCATCACGATCCTGAGGAGTGCCGCGCTCAAGTCGCTCGAGGCAAGGCGCGAGCTCGATCTTGTCAGGAACCAGAATATCGATATCTCGAACTTCGAGAATTCGATGGAAGAGTTCAAGAGGAAGTTCGGCGAGAATTATCTTCGTGCCAGCAACAAATTCTACGATGCGATCAAGGATATCGACGATACGATAAAAAAGCTCGAGAAGACGAAGAATGATCTTCTCTCATCGGAGAGGAATCTCCGCCTGGCTAATGACAAGGCGCAGGATCTCTCGATAAAGAAACTAACCAAGAATAATCCGACCATGAAGGCAAAGTTCGATGAACTTAAGGATGCCTCTAAGTCTGAGGATTAAGGAGCATAAGCAAGACAGGGTATGAAGGAACTGATAGACAAACTGGCATCAGAAAGGGATCTTTCCGACAAGGAATTTCTCCTTCTTCTGGACATCGAAGATAAGGACGATCTCGAGTATCTTTATTCGCGTGCCAGGAAAAAAAGGGAGAAGGTCTACGGCAAGGATGTCTTCATAAGAGGCCTGATCGAATTCACCAATTACTGCAGGAACGGGTGTTACTACTGCGGCATCAACTGTAAGAACCGGGATGCCGACAGATACAGATTATCCGAAGAGGAGATATTGTCCTGCGTCAAGGAAGGATATAGGCTCGGGTTCAGGACTTTCGTGCTCCAGGGCGGTGAAGATCCTTATTTTGATGATGAGAAGATGATAGGGATCATAAAGATGATCAAGAATGAAGCGCCTGACTGTGCGGTCACGCTCTCTATCGGCGAGAGGAGTGAGGAGAGCTACAAGGCCTTTTTCGAGGCGGGGGCAGACAGATATCTTCTAAGGCACGAGACGGCTTCTCCTGAGCACTACGGGAAGCTTCATCCGGAGAACATGTCATGGGACAACAGGATGAACTGCCTTAAGACCTTAAGGAAGATCGGATATCAGGTCGGCTGCGGAATGATGGTCGGGTCCCCTTACCAGACGAAGGAAGACCTTCTGTCGGACCTGAGGTTCATAAGTTCATTTCATCCCGACATGTGCGGCATAGGACCTTTTATACCCCACAAGGACACTGTCTTCAGGGATATGCCGGCGGGAAGCACGGATATGACCTTGAAGCTCCTCAGTATCATAAGGCTCATCCATCCCGATATACTCCTTCCTTCAACGACGGCGCTCGGAACGGTCAGCGCGCGCGGCAGGGAGATGGGACTTCTCGCGGGAGCCAATGTCGTTATGCCTAACTTATCTCCTGTATCTGTCAGGGAGAAGTATTCCCTTTACGACAACAAGATCTGTACGGAGAGCGAAGCTGCCGAGTGCATCGGATGCCTGAGAAGAAGGATCGAGTCGGTAGGCTATGAGATCTGTGTCGACAGGGGCGATCACAGGGATATTGATGTCTGATTTCAGAGTTTTAATACAACAGTAGCGGTTTTGAAGAAAATAATAGTATAATGGGTCTATCAGGAAAATATTGAGGACAGCCATGAAAAGAGCGATCATTTACTATTCATTCGAGGGGAATACCAAGGAAGCTGCAATAAGGATCGGCAAGCTCATCGGTGCTGATCTTATCGAGGTCAAGCCGGTCAAGGATATTCCCGAGTCAGGTCCCAGCAAGATCCTGACGGGCGGCGGCAAGGCGCTCTTCGGGCTCGCTGCCAAGATATATCCTGTTGAAGAGGATCTTAGTAAGTATGATGAGTTCATCCTCGGAACGCCTGTGTGGGCAGGCAGATGCGCTCCTTACCTTATTACCCTCATCAAGAAGAACGAAGACCTGAGAAATAAGATCACGGGCGTTTTCACGCTGAGCGGCAGCGGCAACAACAAGTCCTGTTTAAGGCAGCTTAAGAAGAGACTTCCCAATCTCAAGAACGACATATCGCTCGTCGACCGCGTCGAGAGGGACGCCGAATCTTACGACAGATCCATAACCATATTCTCGAGCTTATATACGGCTCTGGGCGGGAAGGCAGATCCCGACTGATGTCCGAACCCGTAAGTCTTATCGCGACCGATCTTGACGGTACGCTCCTTAATTCGCGAAAAGAAGTTCCTTCCGGATTTGAAGATCTCGTCATCAGGCATGACGGGATATCTTTTGTCATCGCGAGCGGAAGGCAGTACTATAACATCTTCGACCTGTTCCCAAAATGTAATGACAGGCTCTATTTTATTGCCGAAAACGGCGCCCTCGTTATCCGCGGTGGAGAAGTCATTCACAAGGACGCGATGCGGAAGGAGGACGTGCTTCAGTGCATAAGGACCTTCTCGGACCCTTCGGTCTGCGCCCTCATCCTCTGCGGCGTAAAATCAGCATACATGCTCAAGTCCTCTTCCCGCGAATGCTTCGAAAACTCCTACAAGTACTATAAGAGGCTCGATCTTGTCTCAAGTCTCGAAAACATTGACGATGACATCTTGAAGATCGCCGTTTTCGTTGAAGGCTACAGGGCAGATGAATACTACAGGGAGATATCTCCCGTAAATGACAGGCTCGATCATCTCCTGTCAGGTGACTGCTGGATCGATATCGCCAACAAGACCGTAAGTAAGGGCAAGGCATTAAGGATCATCCGTGAAGTGACGGGCGCGACATACGAAGGCTCGGTCGCTTTCGGCGATTACCTGAACGATGCTTCTCTTCTTGAAAACGCCGGCCAAAGCTACGCAATGACCAACGCCCATCCCGGTCTTAAAAAGGCCGCGAGATACGAGGCGGCCGCCTCCAATGACGAGAACGGCGTCATGGAGACTTTGAAGATTCTGGGGATATGTTAAAATATCTCTTGGAATAAAAAACAGGGAGGACAGGCAAATGGCTATCATCAAGAATTCCAAGATCAAGGATCGGGACCTTAAGCCGCTGTTGACGGACTGGGAGGATGCTGACGGCTGTTTTGCCACAGACAAGATCATCGTTGAAGGTGAAGCTATCGGATATATGTACAGGGAAGAACCCGTAAACGAATATGACAGCGGCTGGAGATTCCTTACGGGGACCGAGTCCTCGGGATACATGAATAATCCCAAGAACGGCGGCGCTTATCCGCTCAACAAGCTCGCA
>JAILNZ010000178.1 GCA_024691135.1 Clostridiales bacterium | reverse complement strand
GTTATATTTCAATGCCACATAACTTTATGCTAATCCCAAGGAAAACGTGAAGAGCCAAAAAGATGCCCCGATGTGAATCTTTCTCACACGGGGCATTCATTGTGTCAGATATAATTGGGACCGACTCCTTCAGGCCGTAAGATCTCGAAATCAACCATTACTACATCTTCTTCCTTCCAGTCGGGCTCCCTGGCGGTGCATGATTCACAGTCGCAGGGGATGACGGAGAAGTAGTTGCCTCCGCAGTAGGCGTAGTCGGTGAAGGCTCTCGAATAACCGGTAAAACCGATCGCGTTGTAGTAGACCATATGGCAGTCGACTTCGCCCGCTTCCACCATCCTGTAGGCGATAACGATAGCCCATTCGGAATCGAGCGATCTCGCGAGCTTACATTCGCCCGTCTCCTTATCGACAACGGTGAACTGTCCCGGTCTTTGAAGTGTCGTTTTGACTGTGGTGGTAGGCCATGATCTGCAATTGACCCTGTTCAATACCGTGCAGGCAACGAGTACCTTGTCGGTTATATTGTCATCATTATCGTCGCCCTCGCCCTCAACGACTTTGGCAAATAAGATGAAGTCGTTCTTGGACAGACCGCAGGCATAAGCTTTGATCTCGGTCGGAAGATAATAGCGCTCGGCATCGGTCGAGTATTCCCACGTAAGACGGTAGCGCTCTTCGCGTTCCGCTTTGGACTCGCCCTGTATGGCTGCGCTGACAGGTTCAGCCGTTATGCAAATGATCAGGCTGATGATAAGCGTCAGCGATAACAAACTGTGTCGTAAAATATGTGTACCCCCCTTTTCGCCGGTCGAAAAGTACAGATATGATACAACGGATCAGCCCGAAAAATCAAATTAATTTTTAAACATGTCATATTTAGGTGAGGATTGCCGCCTTACCTCAATATATAGGGGGCAGAGGTCTTTCAGTTTCTCTTGGTTATCTCCCTGAAGTACTTGAGATTATCCTTCTCGATCATCGCATATATGTCCTTGCGGGAGTTGTTCCTGATACTCATCGGACCCGTATAGAATTCCTTCGTCAGATCCTCGTTTACTATGTTCATTCCGGAAGACGAACCTGAATCTATTGCTCCACCCGAAGGTTTTTCATACTCTTTTATAAAACGGTTCGAACAGAGGAGCACCGCGAGCGCTATCCCGAAGCAAAGTCCGAACACTATACCTATGATGATCGTACCTGTCCAAAATGCCGCGTCAGTCATCGTTATTCCTCCTGTCCATAAACTTTATAAGTCTTGCCGATCCGGATACCGATTCATAGTCTTCCGCGATCCTGAATTTCTTCCTGCTGATAAATGCCAGTGCGAAGAATCCCGCTACTGCAAGTAGCAGCAGAAGAAGTCCAAATATATAAGTCTCATATGTAAGTACGGTTACGGCCGCTCCGAGAAGAAGACCTGCGGCCGTCATCAGAGGTACCGTGATAAGGGAAGTAAGGAAGATCGCCGAGCGGAACTTTCCTTCGCTGTGATCCGGGCCTCCGAAGGCTTTTCCGGTCTGTCCGTTGATCAGAAGAGTTACGTTTTTGCCGCCGTGAGTTCCCGTCACGAACCAGACAGGGAACAGTGCGTATGATGATCCTCCGCCGAACGTGATGCGCTCATCTTTTGCACAGACCTCGAACCCTTGAGGTATTGCGCGCCTCCTGATCTCTTCGCCTGCCGACCTGAGACAGTCCTCACGGGCACGGCGGTAAAGCGGATATCCGTCCTCGTCTGCCATGTCGGCGCTGAATCCCTGAAGATAGGCATCATTGAAAGGCCGTAAATCATCAAGGTCAAAGGGAGCTATCCTGGAGCTTGCTTCATCGAGGAGCATCGAAGAAGCTTCAACCTCCAGCTTATCGAAAAGGCATTCTGCCGATCTGAACAGATGGTCTTCTCCAATGACGTTGCCGTTTTCATCATATCTGTACTTAACAAGATCAAGTACGTTTTTATATTCGGCATTCACGATATAGTACGGAACATAGATCCCGAGGATCCTTGTAAACTTCATCTTCCGCGCAAGCCCCGACTGATAAGGAAGGTGCTTCAGATGTTCCCTTGCAAGTTCGTCGACTCTCTGTTTTCCGAATCTGAAGGGGATGATGTAATCAGGTCTTTTTCCTCCGGTCACACGTCTGACGGACATCTCGTTATTTCCGCAGAACGGACATGATGACGTGATCTCGGAACCGTAAAAGGTGATCTTTGCACCGCATGTGCTGCAGGAATTGATGATCAGTTCGCTCTTTAGATCATCCTGCAAAGTCTCGTCAACGCCGTAACTTCCGCCGCAATATGAGCAGCACAGTTTGCCTGAATAGGGTTCATAAACAAGTTTTCCGGAACAACTCCTGCACAGTAAAGACATAACCTTCTCCTGATCTTCTGCCATGGCCGATTTTTATACCCTCAGTTCCAAGTATACTACATACGGTTCGCGCCGGTTCACCCTGTTTTCGCGCAGGATAAGAAGCTTTTTTCCGCGGAGAAAGAAGACAATTTATTTATCGCTCCGAATCTGATAGAATGTACGGAGTTATTTTGTAACGGAGGATTTTTAAATGGCTAAGATAATTCTCACCGGAGACCGTCCCACAGGAAGACTTCACCTGGGGCACTATGTTGGATCGCTCAGAAGAAGAGTCGAACTTCAGGATTCCGGCGAATTTGACAAGATATTCATCATGATCGCTGACGCTCAGGCACTTACCGACAACTTCGATAATCCGGGCAAGATCAGGGACAATATAATCGAGGTCGCGCTCGACTACCTGTCGGCAGGACTTGATCCGGAGAAGGTCAACATCTTCATCCAGTCCGAGGTGACAGAGCTCACCGAGCTTACGTTCTACTATATGAACCTCGTTACCCTCTCCAGACTCGAGAGGAATCCTACCGTTAAGTCGGAGATCCAGCTCCGTAACTTCGAGACGAGCATTCCGGTCGGCTTTTTGAACTATCCTATCAGCCAGGCGTCCGACATCACCGCGTTCAAGGCAACGACGGTCCCTGTCGGCGAAGATCAGCTCCCGATGCTCGAGCAGGCAAGAGAGATCGTCCGTAAGTTCAATGCCACCTACGGCGAAGTCCTCGTTGAGCCTGATGCTCTCCTTCCGGACAATTCCGTATGTTCGAGACTTCCGGGAACGGACGGCAAGGCCAAGATGAGTAAATCACTCGGAAACTGCATCTATCTGTCAGATACTTCCGAGGAAGTATCAAAGAAAGTCATGAGCATGTTCACGGATCCTAACCACCTCAAGGTCAGCGACCCGGGTTCGCTTGAAGGCAATACCGTTTTCACATATCTCGACGCTTTCTGCAGAGACGAGCACTTTGAAAAATACTGCCCTGACTACAAGAACCTTCAGGAGATGAAGGACCATTATCAGAGGGGCGGCTTGGGTGACGTTAAGGTCAAGAGACTTCTCATCAACGTTCTCGAAGACGAACTTGCTCCGATCAGAGCACGCCGCACTGAATACATGAAAGACATAAAGGGCGTCTACGATATCCTCAGGAAGGGAACCGAAGAAGCACAGAAAGCCGCAGCAGAGACCCTCAAAGAGGTCAAGGAGGCCATGAAGATCAACTACTTCGAAGATCCTTCGCTTCTCGAAGCATGGGAAAAGAAGTATAACTGATCTGTCCGTATAAATTTTTACAGAACTTTTGCAAGGAAAGCCTTCAGACGCTCGTTTGAAGGGTCAGTGAAGATCTCGTCAGGAGTGCCTTCTTCTACGATCCTGCCTTCATCCATGAAGATGACCCTCGTGCCGACTTCCCTGGCAAATCCCATCTCGTGGGTAACGACGACCATCGTCATGCCGTCTTTGGCAAGGTCCTTCATAACGTCCAGGACTTCTCCGACCATTTCAGGGTCAAGAGCAGATGTAGGCTCATCGAAAAGGAGTACGTCAGGCGACATGCACAGAGCCCTTACTATTGCCACACGCTGTTTTTGTCCGCCTGACAGCTGTGACGGGTATGAATTTCCGCGGTCTCCCAGTGCGACTTTTTCGAGAAGAGCCTGAGCTTTTGCCTTTGCGTCGCTCTTGCTCATCTTAAGGAGCTTGACAGGAGCCAGGGTCATGTTGTCCATGATCGACAGATGGGGGAAGAGGTTAAAGTGCTGGAATACCATTCCCATCTTCATGCGAAGAACGTTGATATCTGTCTTTGGGGACGTGATGTCGACGCCCTCAAAAGTGATCACGCCTTCCGTCGGTCTCTCGAGAAGGTTAAGGGATCTGAGGAACGTTGATTTGCCCGAGCCTGAAGGTCCGATTATGACTACGACCTCGCCTCTGCGGATCTCAGTGGAGATGTTGTCGAGGGCCTTGATGGCACCCTTGTTATAGTGTTTGCTTAAGTTTGATACGGAGATCAAGACATCATTATCGTTCACTGTTTCTCAGCCTCCTTTCAAGTACGGACACGAGCCTGCTGAAGAAGATGACTATCACAAGATAGATGAGAGCCACCGCAATAAGCGGCATGAAAGCGGTATAGGTACGGCTCCTTATTACGTCGCCGCCTCTGGTAAGATCCATGATTCCTACATAACCCGATACGGACGTTTCCTTGATGAGAACGATAAACTCGTTCGCAAGCGCCGGCAGAACGTTCTTAAATGCCTGCGGGATTATGATGTAGACCATCGTCTGGATATAGTTGAAACCGAGTGAACGGCCTGCTTCGAACTGACCGTTATCGATGCTCATGATACCCGATCTTATGATCTCCGCAACATAAGCACCCGAGTTAAAACCGAATGCAAGTACTGCGACAAGAACGGAGTTCTTTGACGTTGCGAAGATGATGTAGTACGTGATCATGAGCTGGACGACCACAGGGGTTCCTCTTATGACCGTAAGATAGACTTTGACTATTGCGTTAAGGATTGAAAGGACCGTCTTTCCGAATCCCATCCTCATCTCATTTGCAGTCTTGTCATAGGTCGACCGGATAATAGCTGCGATGATACCGAGAGCGATACCAAGGAGCACCGCAAACAGCGTGATCTTAAGGGTGGTCAAAAGACCGTTTACCAGATACAGATATCTCTTCTTCATAATGAAGTTGAGATAGAAAGTATCTTTCAGATCCTGTGCCCAAGAGGGAAGCTTGAGCATGACAGTTTGGAAAATACTGTAGCAAATCATAGAGATGACCCCCGTCTCTTTATTTAACAGGTCTTTATTTTAAAAAAAACAAAGGCGGAAATAAAGAGGTTTCCGCCTTTTTTGTCCGTTTGTGACAAGTCTTATCAGCCGTTGCTCGGGATATATTTCTCGATGATGGCTGCGATGGTACCATCTTCGGTAAGTTCCTTAAGAGCTCCGTTGACCTGATCCCTGAGTTCTTCGTTGTCCTTGGCGAAGCATATAGCATAATCTTCTACCGTATAAGGTGTCTCGAGGATCTTAAGACCCGGGTTTGCATCAACATAAGCCTTTGCAGGCTCGTTGTCGATAACTACCGCGTCAACCTTGCCAGATACGAGAGCCAGAACCGCATCGTTACCCTTGGAATAACGGATGACGGCATCATCTCCGATGTCTTCGGAAATATAGATATCACCAGTCGTTCCCTGCTGAACACCGATCAGATAATCGCCGTCATAGAGGGAATCGATATCCGTGATAGCCGAATCTTCCTTGACGATGATGACCTGGATGCCCGTAGCATAAGGGTCAGAGAAATTAACGCTCATCTGACGCTCTTCGGTTACCGTCATTCCGGCCATGCCCATATCGAACTTGCCGCTCTGTACGCCGGCGATGATGGAATCGAATTCAACGTCCTCGATCTGAAGCTCCATACCGAGCTTGCCGGCGATCGCCTTTGCGATCTCGGCATCGATACCCGTGATCTCGCTGCCTTCGTAATACTCGTACGGAGGGAAGTAAGCGTTCGTAGCCATAACGAGAACCTTTGAATCGTCAGTCTTTGTATTGCCCGTATCGCCACCGTCTTTTTCTGCTTCAACTGATGTAGCTTTGTTAGCCTCGATCTCTTCCTCAGGCTGGGCTACCGCACATGAAGCAAGTGCAAATCCCAGGGAAAGAGCAAGTCCCAAAGCAAGGATCTTAGAAAAGATCTTCATAATAATCTGCCTCCCAAATAACTTTTTTCGAAAAGTATTCGATACAGTGATTTTATCACAGGAAGACAACTGTTTTCGAAGAGCAGAAATACCAAGATTTATCTCGCATCTAAATCTATATATCGACAGAAAGGATAATGTAATATATATTTGAGTTTTGGTTCCATGTGAAAGGAGAACGGTTATGAAGAAGATCAATATCATAAAAACACTTATTGCACTGATCCTTGTCATGCTTCTGGCAGGATCCTCGATCGCAGTCACTGCCTGCGGCAAGGATGGCGGATCCAAGTCCGGCAAGAGATCATCCAAGACAGAAGATGACGAAGATGATGAGGATGATGAGGATGATGAGGATGAGAAGGACAAGGACGATAAGAAAGACAAAGACGACAAGGATGATGACGGAGGCAATAAACCGATCTCAGATGACGACATCATCGATGATGTCTTTACCGGTTACTCGGACAACACCATCAAGCTGATGGCAGAGCAGTACGAGGAAATGGGATATACGGTTGAGCCTGTTACGGCGTCTTTCCTCGGTGCCAATGATTACAATTATGTCGAGGGATTTATCATGTACCTCGAAGGCCAGGAGGAATACTACATCGGCTGGGCGAAGTTCGAGACGGAAGAAGACGGTGAAGCCTTTGTAAAGGATGTCTGGATCAGGAACTGCACGGGCTTTATCGACCGTGAAATGTACGGAATGTACGAATACTTCGTTGACGGATATTTTGCAGGCTCAGTCGGATATGACGGTCTCATGGAGTTCATTCCTTATGAAGGAGACGGACGTGAGAACACGGCTAACCCGGAAGATTTTTCCGATCCTGCCGTCGCAGCTTTCTGCAAAGAATATCAGGATAAAGGATTCAAGGTCGAAGCAGATAGTGTCTACGATAACAGCTTCAGGGCATATGGCGTTGATTCCGATAAGAGGCACATGATAGTTGAATGCAGAGCCTACGCTGATGTTGATACGGCAAAGGAAACTCTCAACAGCTACTACGACTATCTGTCCACGGTAGAGATCACATATACCGATAACAGCGACGGCTCCGTAGATGTCGTTATTGACGGAGATGAGGCTTACATGATCTTCCCTATGACGGGAACGATCACTGCTGACGGAGTTTTGATCTACACCTACGCCGAATAATCATCTTAAGGAATATATATGAGTGGCTGGGGCTGTCTTCAAATGCAGTAAGCTTTTGCTGCAGGAGGGGGCAGCCCCTTGCTGTGCCCGCCAGACCGAGACAAAATGTCTTTCATTCTTTTTTGGGAATTTGAGAGTTTTGAATGAATATTTAACGGCTTCAGGGTGTC
>JAILNZ010000123.1 GCA_024691135.1 Clostridiales bacterium | reverse complement strand
CTGCCGCAGTATGCGAATAAGGGATTTACGATCACAAGACAGGGAGACCTCTTCGTTATCGACGGACCTTCGGGCATGGGCGTTGCCGACAAGACCGGCTATGTCTTTATCGAGCCCAAGCACGGAAATAATGTGATCAGGATCTGCGACGATATCGTTATCCACGGCAATCAGTTCGGCAAGACCGACAAGACGATCTGGGATTTTAACGGAAATACTTATACCAACACCATTTACTGGGATTCATACGAACTGGGCGCTTCCAGGTTTGAGGACGGCAAGCTTGTACCGATCGTTTTCTCGGGCGATCATTTCTATAACGTGGTCGAATATATAGACAACCGCGTCCTTGCCGTCGGCAGGGTCAGCGTCAATTACGAGCAGGTCGCTTCTACGGGAGTAAGACCCGGCTACGTTCAGCAATATACACCGCGCGTTGCGGTCCGTTTTATCGGTGCAGACGCGAAGCCTTTGAGCGACAAGATCTTCGGATTCAAGGGCAAGCCGAAGCGCAACAGGGACGGCACGATGGACGCGATCTATTACCCGAACATCCGCCCGGAAGACCTGTCACACCATCAGACGGCGGGAGAGGCATTCACGGGCAAGGGTCTTCTCGATTTCAGCGGTGCTAAGAACGTAAGGCTCGACCAAAACTTCAAGGTCCTGTGATCTTTTTCGAAAACATGCATCAAATAAGTGAGTAAAAAGCAGATCTGTAAGGATTAATAAATATAGATCTCACCGAGGTGCATTATGAAAAGATCTTTCTTGAGTCTCATTTCGATCGTCCTTATATCGTTTCTTATCATCGCGCTATTCCCGGGCACAAGATCAAACGCTGCCGACATCTCAGGTTCATGCGGTGCCCCGGGTTCCACAGTGCTTTGGAAATTGGATGACAACGGCGTACTTACGATCTCCGGTATAGGAGAGATGCGAGATTGGGATGATAAGAATGACATGTCGCCCTGGCGCCAAAGGAAAGATATCAAAGAAGTAGTTATCCAAAAAGGTGTTACGAAGATCGGTAACTATGCCTTCTTTGAATGCTGGTTCGAGAAGATCTCGATTGCTGACACAGTAAATGATATCGGAACAGGTGCTTTTATGAGCTGCTACATTCTTACGAATGTCGATATCCCCTATGGTGTTAAAAGGATAAGAAGCAATACTTTTACCAATTGTCAGAAATTCACGGAAATAATCATACCGGGCAGTGTTACTTCGATCGGTGACAGCGCTTTCTTCTTTAGCTCGATCAGGAAGGTCACGATTCCCGACAGCGTTACTTCGATCGAACCAAATGCTTTCTATGGTTGCGGTTTACTTGAAGAGGTCACCATCCCGAACACCGTCACTTTGATCGGTGATAACGCTTTCAACAGTTGCAACAGACTTGAATCATTTTCTCTTCCTTCAAACATCACTTTTATCAGGGAAGGGACATTCAAAGGCTGCTATAAGCTTCAGACCATTATCATTCCCGACAAAGTTACGATGATCGGTGATTCGGCTTTTGAAAGCTGCACCGGTCTTCAGACTGTTATCATTCCCGACAGCGTAAAGTCGATCGGCAATAAAGCGTTTTGCAGATGCTCAAGTCTTGATACTATTGATATCCCCGACAATGTACAGTCGATCGGTAATTCGGCTTTTGAAGGCAGCGGACTTAAGACCGTTAATATCCCGGATAGCGTACAGTCGATCGGTGCCGGTGCATTTTTCTTATGTTCAGGACTCGAGACCATCAAATTCCCCGATAACAGCCTTCTTTCTATCGAAGATAATGCTCTCCTGAGTTGCCCGAACCTTAAGAAGATCATCTTCCCCGATAAGGAAAATTATTTTGTTACAAATATGATTCTTTGGAATGCCACAAGTGTCGAATATATCGTATGCAACGATAATCCGATAATGGTACGCTTTCTTACCGATGCCTGTCCCAACGCCAAGACATGTCTGTTCTATGATGTTGGTTACTCCGCATGTGATCACGGGACAGTCACCGGTAAGAACAGATCCTATATCGGTGATATCCTGGAATTGGACATTACACCTGACAAGAACTATATTGTCGATAAAGTGTTCCTTATCGACTCAAAAGGTGACAAGACCGAGATCGTTCCCGACACGAACGGCAAGTATCTCTGCACGATGCCCGACTCAGAAAAACCCGTTACTTTTGAGGCAACCTTCATACCGGGAGGCACATGCGGTGATGATCTGACATGGATGCTGGACGATACAGGTACTCTGACCATCAAAGGTACAGGTGAAATGACAGACTTTGATTCTGCAGGACCTTGGTTTGACATATTTAGAAAATCCATAACAAATGTTATTATCGAAGACGGTGTGACCTCGATTGGTCATAATGCTTTTTGGTTGTGCTCAAAGATCGAGAAAGTTACTATTCCTGACAGTGTCGAAATAATTGACGAATGTGCTTTTGAAGATTGCGATAATCTTAAAAAAATTACCTTGCCGGATAATATAGATCTGATGATTACCCATAAAGCTTTTAAAGATTGTTCAAACCTCGAGTTTGTACTTCTCAACCCGGATTGTACCATCGATCCGAATGCATTCGAAGGTTGCTCCGATGATATCTTCCATTACTATTACGATGTCAAATACACCACGAACGGGAATGGTACAGTCACCGGCAAAGCAAGATCTTATGTCGACGATGTCATCGAACTGAGCATAAAACCTGCAGGCGATTCTGTTATCGACAAAGTAACGTTCATCGACTCAAACGGGAAAAAGACCGAGATCACTCCTGACAAGAACGGTAAATATATCTTTAAAATGCCCGATTCTTCAAAAGCCGTCACGTTCAATGCCGACTTCAAAGTCATTAAGCCTGACACAGACCCGTCATTTGAAGACTTCGTCGAGCGCCTTTATGTCGTTGCTTTGGGACGCGCTTCCGAACCGGAAGGCAAAGCGTTCTGGACAGAACATGTAGGTAACGGTGACCTTAACGGCGCCCAGTGTGCAAACGAGTTCCTCTTAAGTAAAGAGTTCAACGACAGAGGCTTAACTGATGAACAGTTCCTTGAAGTATTGTATTCAGTATTCTTTGACAGGGTAGCTACCGATGATCCTGACGGCTTCAACTTCTGGATGAACAGTCTTAAGACACAGGGCCGTGATGTAGTAGTAGACTGCTTCATCAACTCTACAGAGTGGTGCAATGTATGTGCCACATACGGCGTTAAGTCAGGAGCAACGAGAGCTAAGGCTACTATCGCTTCCAAGAATGCAACAGCATTTGCAACAAGACTTTATACAGAGTGCTTGGGAAGAGAACCGGAAGAAGGCGGACTTAAGTTCTGGAGCTTAGGTCTTACAAACCTTGAACTCACGGGTTCAGCTGCAGCACATGAGTTCTTCTTCTGTAAGGAATTCAATGACCATAACTTTGACAACAAGGAACTCATCACGAGGATGTACAGGACATTCATGGGAAGAGAACCTGATGATGCAGGAATGACATTCTGGCTCGACTCGATGGGCAAAGGCATGACAAAGCAGCAGGTTTTCGACAGCTTTGTAAAGTCACCTGAGTTTACTCAGATCTGTAAGGACTACGCAATCGAGAGAGGATAAACAATTTGATCTTATGAGACGGGGCGTCTTCTTCGGAAGATGCCCTTTTCTTTTGAAGAAAACAACCGTTAAAATCGCCTGTGCATAGGTTATGATAACGGCGGTTCTGCCTGAATAACCGTTAAAACAACCTGTGCATAGGTTACAATGACGGCGGTTCTGCCTGAATAACCGTTAAAACAACCTGTGCATAGGTTACAATGACGGCGATTCTGACAAAATAGCCGCTCCAATCGCCTGTGCATAGGTTGCGATGACGGTTGTTTTGCTTAGAAGGTAGACTTAAAAGAACAGATCAGATAGAGGACTTTGATCTGTGCCGCAGTAAGCAAGGGATCTTTCGCGTTATTCATGCTGCCCCTGAAAGTGTTGCTCAAGAGGCAGACACGGAGGCGCATGTTTTCGAGAAAAAGAGACAGTAACAGATTTTTTACCTTAAAATAAAATACTATTTCGAAGTGCCTTTCAGTCGTAGACTGAACGCGATTTTTATCATATATTTATATGTAATCGTGCAAACGGGAAGAAACAGAATCAGCTAGTCAGGGCTTTCGATCGGGGTGCGATTGCGGTGGGTGATATCGACGGACAGTTATACAGACGTTTCTTGACTGATAATGATCAAGATGCGCTAGGTTCTTTGTATGAGGAATACAAAGACAGTCTCATGTTGTTCATCTATGGGATGATAAGGGACATGGATGAAGCGGAAGAGCTGATGATGGACACTTTCGCAGTCCTGGCGTCCGGCACGGCAAAGTACAGGGAAAAGAACAATTCCTCATTCAAGACATGGCTTTTCGCGATCGCCAAGAACAAGGCGTGCCAGTTCCTGAGAAGACAGAGAAGATTCCTGTCCTCTGAAGAGAGCGATGTTGAAGAGATAGCCGACACGAACAGGCTTCCCGAGGACGAGATGCTCGAAAACGAGAAGAACAAGATCTTGTATCATGCCTTGGAGAAGATCAACCCGAGCTACAGGCAGGTCCTGTATCTCATGTATTTTGAAGATCTTAAGCACGATCAGATCGGTCGCATCATGAGCAAGACGACTAAGCAGACATATAACCTCGCGGCCAGAGGCAAGGTGGCGCTTCGGGCAGAGCTTGAAAGGATGGGAGCAACATGGGATATGTGATCGTAGGTATCATCGCTTTTATTCTCGGAATCCTTACTTCCGTGCTTGCCATCCACGTGTGGAAGACAGGCAGGGAAGACAGGGAAAAGGATAAGAAATGAGCGAGTTTAACGGATTATCGATCTTCCTGACAGTAGCACAGTCAGTAATCCAGGCCGTTGTTCTCGTCCTGATCATCAGGGTCATCAAGAATAACAGTTCATTCTTCCTGCCCAAATTCGTCGGCCTTTCCGTCTTGAGCTACCTCGTAAGCAACGTGTACTGGATAGCCTATGACGCCTTAAGGCCCGGCACGAGGCTGCCGTTCGCGGCAAACGAGATCGCCGAGTGCGCCATGATACTTCTCCTCGCGGCGGGCCTCGACAGTTACCTCAAGGACAGGCGCAAGGTCCCGTCCGAGATCATCTTCTCTTTCATGATCATAATCATCGACATCTTCCTCTGGATCAAATGGTCCGGCGAGTGGATACAGGACATCATCTTCGGCATCCCGTACATCTACTTCGTATGGACCATCGTCAGGGGCCTTTTCTCGACCAAAGCATTCAAAAACTTCATGTACCCCGTGATCGCCGTTCTCCTCACGATCCTTAAGATACTTCAGGTGACCGCAGTCTACACGGACGAAGTCACGACCTTCAGACTTGACGTCGGAAGCTGGATCATCATGTTCGGCGTCATGATCTGGCTCATGATAGAATGCTTCCGCAAAAGGAACATCTTCGTCGCGGCCGCCTTCTTCCAATGGTCGACAATGACGATGTACTCATGCGCCGAGCTCGACTACTGCTTCGCGGTCTGCTTCAACTCAGTGAGCATAATCACGCTCTATTTGGCAGTCAGGAAGGAGGTCCGGTCACTTGATATACGCTGAAAACGTCCTCATCTGCATCGCTGTCCCCCTCATAATCTCCCTCGTCTTCTCGAAAAAGAATGCCCGTCGTTTCATCGTCTCATTCCTGACCGGCATGGTAGTCTGCCTCCTGTCCGCATATATCGGCGGCTTCCTGGTCCTTGTCTCCGGCTACGGCCCCGAAGACACGTCTATCTTCGTATCCCCTGTCGTCGAGGAGGTCATGAAATTCCTTCCGGTACTTTTCTGCTTCTATATCTTCGAGACCGAAAACGAAGATATCGAACTTACGTCCGTCGGCATAGGCGCAGGCTTCGCAACTTTCGAGAACTGCTGCTTCATCCTGACTTCCGGCGCACAGAACCTGATCTACGTCCTCATCCGCGGTTCTGCCGTCGGCGTCATGCATATCGTCACAATGGTACTTCTTGCGGCATGTCTCCGCATGCTCCGCAAGTTCAAGCTCTTTTCCTTCTCCGGCATCGTCGGCGCCCTGTCGATCTCGATGTCTTTCCACGGACTTTATAACCTCCTCGTATCCGAGCCCGGCGTGTCCTCTTACATCGGCTACATCCTTCCGATGCTCTGCGCACTGCTCC
>JAILNZ010000116.1 GCA_024691135.1 Clostridiales bacterium | reverse complement strand
GCGAGGGCTGCCGGCTGCTCGGCAAAGCGTGTCAGTACGACGCTTCCAACATAAAGACCAAAGCTCCTGAAAGCATCGATAAGACGGAGTACGTCAAGGTCATAGGTGATGCCTATGTCTCCGCGGATCTTGTTCTTCTCGATGTCAGCGGCATTGATCGCGATAACGATCTCGGCCTCGTCCTTGAGACGGGAGAGCATCCTGATCTTGGAGTCGGGCGCGAATCCCGGGAGCACGCGGGAAGCATGGAAATCGTCGAATAACTTGCCTCCGAACTCGAGGTAGAGCTTGCCTCCGAACTTGTTGATCCTCTCCAGGATGTGAGATGACTGCATCTCCAAATACTTGTCATTATCGAAACCAATCTTGTACATAACGGACCTTCCTTGACCTGTTTTGCCTGCGTTTTTCAGGCATAAAAAATGCGAATGGCAATAATTCCATTCGCCTATTTATTTTATATTTTTCGAAAAAGAAATACAAGCAAAAACCCGTTCACTTTTTTATTTCTTTGTTGATGTAGCAGAACTTCGCCATGTTCCGGCCCTTGTTCTTGGCCTCGTAAAGACAGCGGTCGGCGTGCCTGAAGAGCACCATGTGATCGACGTTTCCGTCGGCATAAGCAACCCCGATGCTGATCGTCAGGCGGATCTTCTTGTCCCCCCTGTCGAAGATCCTGGTCTCGACAAGACGGAGGAGCTTATTGATGATTTTCTCGTTAAGGCTGTCGTCGGTACAAAGTATCGCGAACTCTTCTCCGCCCCAGCGGGATATCGGCGCCTTGCAGTTCTTCTTCAGGATGTCGGCAAGTTCCTTGAGGACCACGTCACCTTTGAGGTGTCCGTAAGTATCGTTGATCCTCTTGAAGTAATCGATGTCGAGGATGACGAGCGTCACGCGCTTATCTCCCGATTCGGTCAGGGTCTTCTCGACGAGTTCGTTAAAGCCGCGGCGGTTCAGCGTGCCCGTAAGGTCGTCATAATAGTAGAGTCTCTCGTACTCGAGCTTCGTTCTCTTGAGTTCCTTGTACATGCCCTGTCTGATCGTCTCGAGAATGAACGATATCAGGAAAAAGCAGATATAGATGAGCGGGAAGCGGATCCTGAAGGCCATGCTGTAATGGTATTTCAGAAGGCCGTAGCCCCATGGCGTGCAAAGGAAGAATATGGAGATCAGGAACATGATCGTCGTGATCGTAACCGCGAACCTTCTTTTATAGAGGAACAGGCTGCACGCAGGCACGATACAGGCCCAGATGGCGCTGACGCCGGACGGGATGCCCGAATAGATGAAGAACGTCAGGACGGAGATAAGCTCTATCCCGAAGAGCCACGACGCGAGCTTGACTCCGCGGGGGCTGATCTTGCAGAGGATATAGTCCAGGGAACAGAGGAGCGCGAAGCACAGCGTGACCCAGAAGAGCACGACGTAGCCTGTCAGATAGTCCACGACGGAAGTAATGGCAGAGATCACTATCAGGATCAGGAATATCCAGCTGAACCTGTATTCGTCTTTGTCATTTGCATTCACTGCATCCTGTACGAACTCGTTGAACAGTCTGACCATTAGAGAGGTTCCTTATTTTTTATAGAAAGGTTCGAAATTTGCACAAGTCTTGATAAATGCCGGCGCCTTCATCGCGAACTCCAGCTTCATCTCTCTTCCGAGTGCCGGAAGCGCTGCCTTATAAGCCTCATCGAAAACATTCTTCCTCTCCTCTTCGGTAACGCTGAAATCCAGGTCAAAGATCGCGAGGAGATTTACGTTGTTCTCTTCCTGCTTGGCGAGCAGATAGATCTCTTTTACAAGGTCATTGGCACTGCCGACGGCCGTAAGGGCTTCCTTGGTAAGACGGATCTTGTCGGAGTCTTCCGGAACGCCGATCCTGATCTTGGCATCCTTGTCGAGCGTACGCTTGGTAACGTTCTTCTCGCTCTTATATCCTTCGGACTTCCGGATGTTCTCGATAAAGAGAGGCGGTACCGGGACCGGCTCGGAGAAAGGATTTATGACAAAGCCGTCTGCGCTCTCCGTGGAGATCTTCGCGATATCGTCGAACTTCAGTACGAGCACCTTGGCAGGATTATTCTTCTTAAAGTAATCTGTCCACTTGTTGAATGCGCCCCAGTCGGTAAAGGCAGGAAGGACTTTCTTGTTGTCCTTGGGAACACTGAGCATCGGGAAGCCGACCTTGGACTGCTTCGGGATCTTGCCTTCGGTATTTCCGATCGAGTCGGAGATGGCAGGAACAACAAAGTTGGAATGAACGAGTGTGTAGCAGAATTCGTTGGTGAATTCCACCGACCTGTAGTTTGCTCTGTATTCGCGTGAAAGGCCCAGAAGAAAAGGGTTCTCGACAGGCCTGCCCGGCTGTATCGCTACCTGCGGCTCGACGTTGGTGATGACCGAGAAACCGGCGTTGTCCGGGATCAGTTCGCCTTCGACCATTATCTCGAGCAGATCACCGATCTGATTTGAGAACAAAGGCTTGAGCTTGATGACCGGCATGTTGGATTTCCTGATATAAAGATCATCGGAATCACTATATTCGCCGTAAGGTATTCCCTTAAGGCCTACCTGTGACCCGTATGTTGTTATTTCCTTGATGAGCATCGTAAAACGATCCTTCTTCAGTGCCTGTTGATTAGAGTCCATGATCCTTCCTCCTTGAGAAGCTTTATAGATTGTACCACATTTTGGCGCTTCTCTTAAAAGAAAATTGCCGGCTGCATTTATCAGCCGGCAATCTTTAATATGTACTTTATTATGGCCTCGGTCTTGTCGGTGCCGGGATCTCGTTTTCCTTGTACCACGGCACGCTCGCATTCAGTTCATCCTGTTCTTCAAAATCCATGATGTCGAGTTCAGGAGCCAGATATTTTTCCTTAGTGTTCATCTCCATCAACCCCCTTTGTAGTCTTTTGCAACCGTGTAGAAGGTATATAGCGACCTGGCAAGATCATATGCCTTCGTATCACTTTGATAGTAGTTATATACAAGTGCGACATAATCAAGGAGACTGTATTCGAATTCGAGTTCGACCTGTCCGTCATAGTAGACTACCCAGCCGTCAACGTTTTCGAGACAGAAGATATCGTAGCTTCCGGATTCGCTGCAGACGAACTTCGGATTATCATTGTATCTTGTGCTCGCGTAGAGGACATATCCGTCACTCATTCTGTCGAACGTGACCTTGCTCCTGTCAGCTTCATCCAGGAGCTCTATGTAGTTATAGCACTGGAAGTCACCGTCGGCTCTTACGAGAACGCTCGTTCCGTAGTAGCTCAGATGCTCACTGTCAGGTACGTAATCAGGGATCGGGATGCTCGAATACTCCGCTGAAGAAAGGAATGCCTTGTTCTTCTGGGCGGTGGTGAGATCCTTGTTTGCAAGATCCGACGTGTTGAAGTTGAAGTAGACCTGCATATACGTTCCGAAGTTAAGGAGCGCTATTACCATCTCCTTATCGGCATCCGTATATCTGTTATTGGTGTCGTTGATGACCGTCATCGCATAATCCCTGACCGATATCGGATCTTC
>JAILNZ010000059.1 GCA_024691135.1 Clostridiales bacterium | reverse complement strand
AGTGCAACTGTCGGAGTTAATTACTCTCTAACAATTACACTTTTATGGTACTAAAAGGCTGTCCCATATGAGACAGCCTGTTAAGTCATATCTGAAACAGTCCGGTATTACCAGCCGCGGGATACGCAGAGGTAGATAAGTACCGAGCATACGCAGAAACCGAGAACACAGTAAAGTGTGAATCTCTTAAGCTGCTCTTCGAGTGTTCTGCCCTTCTGCTTGTTGTAGAAAGAATCAGTGCTTGCACCGCCTACAACACCCATACCGTTATCATTACCTTCCTGAGCAAGGAAGAGAACGATAAGCGCAACTGCGAAAACTATATCCAAACATGTAAGCACGATAGCCAAAACGCTCATTATATGCTTGCCTCCGTTATTATTTAAAAAGATAGCCAATAGATAATATCATATGTTATCTGAGGTTGCAAATCATTTTTTTCTGTTCTTTATTGCCTTCATCGTCTCGCTTACGGCAAACGGTATGAAGGAGAGCGGAACGATCGCGAGCCATGCCAGAGGCTTGAGCATTACGCAGCCGAAGATCATGTTAACGCCCGGGATGTAAATGACTGCAAAGAGCAGTGCGATCGCAAGAAGTACCGAGATATTCATGAATCTGTTTCCGAAGATACCGATCTTGAACACCGATACGGATTCCGACCTTGCGGCAAATGCCCTGAAGAGCTCGGACAGGATCAATGTCGCAAAAGCAACGGTCCTTGCGCCCTTTAAGACCTCATTATCGGCAGATGCATCGAAGAAGATGCCGCCCCTCAAAAGAAGCGCCGAGACAAATGCCGTGGCGACCGTAACAAAGATCGCTATTGCCTGGCCTATTATCGTTATCTTCATCGGCTTGTTGATGATAGGCTCATCCTTGGAACGCGGCGGGATCTTCATGATATTGGGTTCACCCTTCTCCCTTCCGAGAGCCAGTGCCGGGAAGCTGTCGGTAATAAGGTTCAGCCAGAGGAGCTGGATAGCCGTCAAAGGAGCCGCGATTCCCGGGATCACTGAATCCGGTATGAGCGACAGGAGGAAGATGACCAGTATCTCGCCTACGTTACAGGACAGGAGGAACGCTACGAACTTCCTGATGTTGGAGTAGATGATACGTCCTTCCTCTACTGCACTAACGATAGTAGCGAAGTTATCGTCCATAAGGATCATATCAGCGGAGTTCTTGGCGACATCCGTTCCCGTGATACCCATGGCGACACCGATATCCGCAGACTTAAGAGCCATTGCGTCGTTGACGCCGTCACCTGTCATCGAAGCGATGTGATCCTTCTTTCTGAGGCTCTCAACGATCCTTACCTTATGTTCAGGAGATACCCTTGCATATACATTCGTGTATTCACAAAGATCGAGGAGCTGCTCGTCCGTTGTCTGATCGAGCTCGCTGCCGCTCATGGCATTGATGCCCTCGCCCATCATGTTAAGGTCTTCGGCGATCGCAACGGCGGTATCTTTGTAGTCACCCGTGATCATTACGGCACGGATGCCTGCCTCATGGCAGACCTTGATGGCATCCTTTGCCTCTTCCCTGGCAGGATCGATCATTCCTATGAGACCTAAGAAGACCATATCCTTCTCATGCTCGAAAACTGCATTTTCCGCACTCTCATGCGTTCTGTATCCGAAAGCGAGCACTCTGATCGCCTTGGTCGCAAAGTCATGATTGACTTTCTCTATCCTCTTAAAGAATTCGGGAGTCATCTCCTTTTCGGACTCGCCGTCAAAATACTTAGTGCATCCCGAGATAACGACATCAGGAGCACCCTTGGTAAAGGAAATCACCTTGCCGTCGATGATGCCCGTGTGATACGTTGTCATCATCTTTCTGTCGGAATCAAAAGGAAGCTCGTTCTTTCTCGGGAACTTGTGGTTTAAGTCGGCACTTGCCAAACCGGTCTTAAGACCGAGTGTCGTAAGGGCACCCTCCGTCGGATCTCCGATACATGTATATTTTCCGTCGGGATCGACATTGATCGATGCGTCATTACAAAGTACTGCTGCCTGGATAAGTCTTATCATGACCTTATTCGGCGCGACCTCTGTTCCTTCCGTATCAAGTATCTTTCCGTCAGGACCGTAACCGTTACCGGTCACGTCGTAGATATCCTTGCCGTCATAGAGCTTTTTAACGGTCATCTGGTTCTGAGTAAGAGTACCTGTCTTATCCGAACAGATAACGTCAACACATCCCAATGTCTCGACTGCCAGGAGCTTTCTTACTACGGCATTTCTCGAAGCCATCTTGGTCATGCCGAGAGCCAGAACGATAGTGACAACAGCGGAAAGTCCTTCAGGGATCGCTGCGACTGCAAGTGAGACAGCCGTCATGAGTGCACTGTCCCAGGACTGCTTCTGAACTAAAAGGTCGACAACAAACACGATGACGCAGACCACGATACATACGATGGCGAGGACCTTGCCAAGAGAATTGAGGTTCTTCTGTAAAGGAGTGATGTCATCCTCAATATTCGAGAGCTTATTGGCGATCTTACCGAGCTCAGTATCCTTACCCGTTGCAACTACGATACCCTTACCTCTGCCGTATGTGACAGCCGTGCCCATATATGCCATATTGGAACGGTCACCTACCGGGCAGTCTTCAGGCAGGATCTTTTCCGCATCCTTTTCGACCGGAACGGATTCTCCTGTAAGAGAAGCTTCATCTATCTTAAGGGAACCTGCGTAGAAAAGCCTTAAGTCGGCAGATACGGAATCACCTGCGTCAAGGTTTACGATATCACCCGGAACGACTTTGCCGGAGTCGATCATTACGACCTTGCCGTCTCTTACGACCTTTGTCTGAGGGGCACTCATCTTCTTAAGAGCCGCGATCGCCTCATCAGCCTTGCCTTCCTGATATACGCCGAGGATAGCATTTAAGATGACGATCGCAAGGATAACTATAACATCGATCCAGCTTGCAAATCCGCCGCCTTCCTTGATCGCCATGACGGCAGACAATGCCGCAGCGGCTATAAGGATTATTACCATCGCGTCAGCAAACTGCCCGAGGAAACGTTTCCATAAGGGAGTCTTCTTTTCCTCTCCCAAAGTGTTGGGACCATACTTACTCAATAACTCATCTGCCTTTTCCTGCGAGAGACCCTTTTCCAGGTCAGTTCCTAGATCAGCTGTTATATCTTCAGCCTTTTTCGAAAAAGCCTTGTCCATTTTCAATACCATACCCTTCAAAACAAAATTATTTGATGCAAACGATAAATAATATATTACAATACGCGGAAAATTAAAAGATGGACAATTGCAGAAAAAGTGCATGTTTACAGATTATATCCCGCCAAAAAACTGAAATAAAAAATCCCGGTCCGTTAAAGACCGAGATTGGTGCCCAGAGACGGAATCGAACCATCGACACGGGGATTTTCAGTCCCCTGCTCTACCGACTGAGCTATCTGGGCTAATAGCAACCGGCTCCTGTCGGAACCGGTTGACTGGCGACGCAGAAGGGGCTCGAACCCTCGACCTCCAGCGTGACAGGCTGGCATTCTAACCAGCTGAACTACTGCGCCGTAATGGTGGAAACTACAGGGCTCGAACCTGTGACCCTCTGCTTGTAAGGCAGATGCTCTCCCAGCTGAGCTAAGCTTCCATGCCGTTGTTTTACTGGGGCGCTTCTTCAAGCGCAAAGAGATTATAAAAGAACATTCAGGGTTTGTCAACAAAAAATATCAATGTCTCCGAAACTGTTTATAACAGCGATTTAAAAAGCACTTACAAAGCAGAAACATACATGTTATAATCTTACACGTTTGGGGTATTAGCGCAGCTGGGAGCGCATCACACTGGCAGTGTGGGGGTCACGGGTTCAAGTCCCGTATACTCCACCATCAGAAACCTGAAAAGCCTGCCACGGTTTTTCGGGTTTTTTTATGCCCTTTTATAGTCTCCCGTGTTTTTTAACTCGAGAGATGAAGAGCGGTTGAGGAACTGATTGGATAATTAAAAGGCTCGCATATCGCGAGCCTTTTGTTTTCTCTAACATGAAAAGTATCAGTATCTCTCCTGCAGATATTTCTCCATGAACTTCTGCTTCTTGATCTCCTTGCTCTTCTTTATAAATGAAGCGGTAAAGAGAATCTGGACAAGAAGATAAACAGGAACTGCAAAATAGAGGACCTTCTTAAGCTCAACCTTCTTTTCCGCAGAATCACCTACAAGATCGAATATCTTAGGATTACGCTTGCTGACATATAACTCTACCGATCTTCCTGCCTGATAAGGGGAATTATATGTCTTTCCCGCCTTGGAGGTCGGCTCGTTATAGTAATCTGTATGAACGATGAAATCCTTCGCTTCGGAATAGTGCTTGCCCTCATAATCGTAAGCAACCTTGAGGTTCTGAACATATGTTATGAGATATTTCTTCTTAAAGAATGTGGCCTTCTCTTCAGACTCGGCTGCTACTACAGGCGTAGCACTCTCGATGACGCCTGTGACCTTGGCATCATTATTATTCTCCGTAAAACTGTTGACGATGGTCCATATACCGTATGTCAGGACTCCTGCCACGATGGTAACGACTATATAAGTCAAAAACAATTTAAAAACTCTCATCGGTTGTGACCTCCCTAATTGATAACACAATAACATTTTACAACACAAATAAAGAAATTAAAAACAATTTATCAGAATACAGGGCATATTAAAGGGTGTCCCAATTAACTTGAGACACCCTCTTTCGGACAAGAAAAGCTCCAGCGAACCAAAACTACATTCATTCCCGCTTACCCACTGTCCTTTGCTTCGAGCCTCTGCCAGCCATAACGCCTAACCGATTGCCATTGCTCTACCGTAACTCCCAAACAATGACCCCTTCTCACCGCTTAATCAGTCGTTACTCACTTCTTCGTTCATCTTTGCCGCTCCCGCGACACCTTTATGAACTAAAACCGGCTACTCGGTTCGCACGATTAGGATGTACCGTTAGGTCTGTAGCTTCGGACTTCTCCTCTCGGTGGCGACCTCTCACTCAACCGCGGATAGAATATCCGATCGACTAAACTGTTACAACCTGCGACTTGCGGATAGCATCCCATCCCGTCAATCGCTGCTCGCTTCCAACAGATAAGATCCTTATTTGTTGGCGACCGTGGATCGAAAACTAAGTGTTCTCGTATTCCCTGGAGCTATTTTCAGTATATAACCCTACCCCTTGTAACACAATTGTAATGTTTTCCATAATTATAGAAAAAGCCTTGTGCATTTTGCACACTTTTCACAAAAAGCACAAGGTTGTATAATGATTATATTGTGAGATTGCATAAATGTTTAGGCTTTCAAAGTATAACGTTTTGCGCTCACGTTTTTTTATGCCTTCTCCTGAGGCTTGTTCTTCTTTTCGATAAGGCTCTTCAGGAGCTGGAGTCCCAGTATGACCGCGATGCCTATGATGAAGAATATTATGCTGAACGTATGGATGTCCATCGCCGGCTGTGGATTCTTGTCGAGAGATTCCGGACCTCTTACTATCGCGTACAAGGAGCCGAGCATGAGACCCATGACGAGGTATATCGTCTGGGATCTGAATCTCGAGAGGCATTTTTTGAGGATGCCTACAATTCCGACTGCGCCCGTGATAACGCCAAGACCGAATACGATGCAGATCGGGAGAGCCCTAAGATCGAACGTGAGAACAGATTTGACCGCGCCTATTACGGTCATGTAAAGACCGAAGATGAGAAGGAGAGTCGAACCTGAGATGCCCGGAAGGACCATCGCGCTTATCGCAAGTACCCCGCAAACAAAAAGGTAGACCGCAGATCCAAGGGTAAACTTGAATTCGCCCGTGCCGGCATTATCCATGTTGGCGCGAAGGAGTGTGATCCCTACGACGATCGCGCAGCCTATGAGTGTAAAGATGAGGTTATAGTACTTTCCCTTAAGGCATTTCTTCTCTTCGATGACGATGATCGGGATCGCTGCAAGGACAAATCCCAGGAACATCGAACTTATGAGATAAATATTCTTCTCAAATACCGCGGTAAGGATGAGGACTGCAAGAGCCATTCCCGCGACCCAGCCGATGCCGACGCGCAGGAGGAAGAAGAATGCCTTCTTGCGCTGTTCCTTCGTGCCTTTGACAAGGTGGGAGATAGAATCGATGAATTCGTCATAAAAGCCCATGATAAAGGCTATGGTTCCGCCCGATACACCCGGGACACTGTCTGCAAGGGCCATAAGAAAGCCCCCGATAATCGTCAACATATAAGAGACCTCGCTCACTTTTCTGTTTCATTCAAGGAATATTTTACAGGAACGGTCAGATTACGCATAGATGATATTTTGTATGTTTTTTTATATAATATCTAAAACAAATCCATAAAAGGTGAACATCATGATCTTTGATACATTACATAAACTGATATCTTCATTCGGACTCGGATATACATTAACGCAGGTCATAACGACCGCAGTCAATATATTTGTCATAGCTTTCATCTGCGTTTTCCTCTGCGCCCTGATCTCGCTCGTAGCTAAGATCATCGCTTCAAAGGCAAAGAGCAAGACGATGAAGACTCTGGCGAAGTCCTCAAAGGACAGGCATTTCATCGGCATACTGTCACTGTTTTTCGTGGCTGTCACGATAAGTTCCCTGGCTTATGTATTCCCGAATAACGGACCAAGGATCATCAAGGTCATGAGCGTTATATTGATCCTCCTTCTGATGCTCCTCGTTAATTCCGCGATCAATATCGCAGGTGATCTCTACAGCACCAGGGGCATAGCCAAGAGAAGACCTATTAAGGGACTTCTTCAGATCGTCAAGGTCCTCGTCATCCTGGTACTTACGATAATCCTCATATCACTTCTCATCAACCAGAGTCCGCTCGTTCTCATAGGCGGTATCGGAACATTTACGGCGATCATATCCATCGTTTTCAAGGACGCCCTCTTAGGTCTTGTCGCAGGCGTGCAGATAACATCCGATAATCTCCTGCGGATCGGCGACTGGGTCGAGATCCCTTCCGAGAAGGTCGAAGGTACCGTTCAGGATATATCCCTGATCTCGGTAAAGATACTCGCATTTGACAATACGCTCTATACGATACCAGCATATACATTCCTGTCCGTTCCGTTCCGCAACTGGCACACGGTACTTAAGGGCAAGGCGAGAAAAGTCGTAAAGACGATCCCGTTTGATATTAATTCAGTTAAAAAGATAGATGACATCTCTCCCCTTCTCGAAAAATACGGTGAATTCGAGGGACTTAAGGAAGCATTCGAAGACAGGGAGAAAAGAAGCGGCTGCCTTACAAATCTCGGTGTATTTACGGAACTTCTGCCGAGACTCATAGGAAAGGACAAAAATGTCTTAAAGGACAGGCTTTCCGTCTGCCAGATAAACGACACAAAGGGCACGGCAGGTATACCTGTCGAGTTCTTCTTCTTTACGGATCTGACGGATTGGGAGCATTACAGCATGATCGCCTCAGCCAAGACGGAACTTGCGTTCAACCTTGCGGAAGAATTGGGCCTTAAGCCGTTTCAGTCGGTCTTTTCGGTGAATCAATAGAATCTTTCAGGCGGTCGCGGAGAACATATAGTTCCTGCACGCTGTTTTCGAGAAAGAAATAATGGAAGATGTAAGGGACCAGAAGTATAAGGAGCATCACGGCCAGGACCAGCGGGAAAAAGTTCCCGACAGAGAAGAACGAGAGCACTGATATGATCTCCAGCACCGCGAACAGTACCGTCACGATAAGATGGATCAACCTCTCGTGCTGAAAGTACGTGATCTTGATCTCGAGTTCCTTCAGTACTTCTGTCTTTTTCTCCGCATCTGAAGAATCAAGTTCATTATCGAGAAATGCTTTAAGGGAATTCATGTATTCTGTCATGTATTTCTTCATATTACGTACCCCTCTTCTTGAATCTTCCGTTAATATAGTTTACTACACTTCGCTTGTCTTTTGTCCATGAAGGCTCCAAAAGAATGCTCTTGGGACCGTCACCCGTCAGACGGTGGACAATGATATCAGGCGGAAGGATCTTAAGTGCCTTCTCGACGATGTCAAAATAGGAGTCGCGGGTTAAGACACTGACCTTACCATCCCTCCACATCTTCTCGAGCTCTGTTCCCTTAAGGATATAAAGGCACGTGAACTTGATACCGGAAGTCCCTGACCGTGCCACGTGGGAGACGCTCTCGAGCATCATCTCTTCTGTCTCTCCCGGAAGGCCGAATATAAGATGAGTTATGACTTCTATCCCCTCTGATCTTAAGGCACTTACGGCTTCATCATATTCGGAGGTCTTATAGCATCGGTTTATCAGGTCCGCGGTCTCTTCGTGTATCGTCTGGAGCCCGAATTCGACCATGACCGGCTTTATCCTGTTCATGGAAGAGAGCATGCTTATCATCCCGGAAGGCAGGCAGTCAGGTCTGGTCGCTATGGAAACAGCGCAGACCAGGTCATGGGAAAAAGCCTGCCTTATCTTCTCCTCAAGGTAAGATACTTCGCAGTATGTATTCGTAAAGCTTTGAAAATATGCAATATAGCGTGTGTTGTCAGGAACTTTCCTCGCGAGGGCGGATATACAGGAATCTATCTGATCTTTTACGGACTTGTTCTTGGGGGAAGAGAATTCTCCGGAGCCTCCGAGACTACAGAAAATACAACCGCCCGTACCCTTCGTCCCGTCCCTGTTGGGGCAGGTAACATCAAGGCTTATGGCGGCTTTGTAGACCTTGGAACCGAATCTGTTCCGGAAATAAGTGCCTGCGTCAGAATATTCCGTCTTTGTCATATGTTGACGGGTCAAATCCGATCATCTGATCTTCATTCTTCTTGGATACCGCAAGGATAAGGACACGTGAATCTGCCGTGGCATTCCTGTAAAAATCCCTGTCGCAGTCGATCTTGAATGTTGTCTTGTCTCCCGGGACCTTGACGATCATCTTGAATGAATCACCGATCCTCGTTATTACCCTGCCGACAGTCATGAAAGCGGCATCGTCAACGAGCTTGGAATTCTCCTTGATATAGGAATAATAAATATAGATGACCGCAATAAGACCTATCGCGACAAAGACCATGAGAAGACATACGAGAAGGACAGATGTAATGCTCGCATCCTGAAAAAGAACAACTGAAGAAATAACTGTAACGAGAAGTATCATGAGAAGATAAATGATCATCCTGACCCTGGCAACACTTATGATGTTTGCCTTGATCCTTGCTCTGATCCTCTCATCGGCATCGATCCACATAGTCATATACCCTCCCGCAAATTTGCGGATATTATATCACCTTTTTATCTCCGTATCAAAACTTCGCCCGGAAATATCCACGGAATCCTCCCCTCCGATCTCTCCCAGGAACACAAGGCTCTTCTTGCCGTAACGCTCCTTGATGCTGTCGATGGCCTTATCGAGCTTCTCGTTCTTACCTGTCTCTTCCATGTTTTCGAAAAGGCTTATCTGCGACGGGCTTCCCTTCGGTATAAGTCCCGTCATCCTGACACCGATGCTCCTTACCGGAAGATGCCAGTCATAAAAACCGTTAAACAGTTCCATGGCGGCCTTATGGATGACACCTGCGTTATCGGTATGATCGGGAAGTATCTTCTGCTTCTCAGAGACCACAAGATCCCTGTCCCTTACGGAGATCTGTATGACATTACCCGTAAGTCCTGCTCTTCTGAGCCTTCCCGCAACAGAGGACGACAATGTCAGATATGTGGATGATATCTCTCTTTCAGAGGTCATGTCAGTCACGGTCGTGGAGGAATTACCGACCGACTTTACGGAGCGCCTGTAATCCGAATCCTTTACCTCCGAGTCATCGAGTCCGTTGGCATATATCCAGAGCTCGACACCGTGCTTGCCGAGATATTCGGAAAGAAACGCCCTGTCGCAGTTGGCAAGATCACCTATCGTCTTGATATTGACCTTGGCCAGCCGCTCCTTTGTAGATCTTCCGACAAAGAGAAGATCCGAGCACGGAAGCGGCCATACTATATCCTTGAAGTTCTCTTCCGTGATCACCGTCGTGGCATCGGGCTTCTTGTAATCCGATCCGAGCTTGGCAAATATCTTATTGAAGCTCACTCCGACAGAACAGGTGAGCTTAAACTCCGTCCTGACCCTGCTCCTAATCTCGTCGGCGACTTCTCCCGGATCCCTGTCACCTATCACATCAGTCAGATCGAGCCAGCATTCATCAAGACCGAAGGGCTCTACCTTATCCGTATATTCCTGATAAAGCTCCCGAAGCTTCCTTGAATAGAATTCATATTTATCATAATGGGGAACAGCAAGAACCAGATCGGGACATTTGCTTCTCGCCTGCCAAATGACTTCGGCAGTCTTAACTCCCGCCTTTGACGCGAGCTGGTTCTTGGCGAGGACTATACCGTGCCTTTTTTCCTTATCGCCGACTACTGCCATGGGCACATTACGGTATTCGGGATGAGATATCATCTCGACAGACGCAAAATAGCAGTTCTGATCAACATGCAAAATGACCCTTCGCATATGGCCTCCCAACGTGCGAACATATTTTCTATTATACAGAAAAAAGCGCTTATTTCAACGTTTTTTGACCTTTGAAGTCCTCAAAAAATAAATGTGAATAATCTATGAACCATGTTGTAATATTTTGAAAAAATCATATAATTAGGATTGTAATTGTAAATATCAAAAAACAAATATATGATAAAAGTATAAACGGAGGTATATATGGCACAACACAAGATTCTTTTGGTTGATGACGATACCGATATTCTCGAGATCAACCGCTCTTTCCTTACAAGCGAAGGATACGATGTTTACACTGCTACATCAGTAGCTCAGACAATGGAAAAGGTACAGGTAATCAACTTCGACTGTATCGTATTGGACGTAATGCTCCCTGACGGATCGGCTTTCGAGCTTCCTCCGAGGATCCAGGTTTACTGCAAGGCTCCTATCATCTTCCTCACTGCAAAAGAGGATGTTGATGACAGGATCACGGGCTTTAAGGCAGGTGCCGATGACTACATCACCAAGCCTTATTCTCTCCCTGAACTCAGTCTCCGTATCAATGCTCATATCAAGAGGAACCTTAAGAGCGAAGGCTTCCTCATGGAATTCAGCCCTCTTAAGATCAATATCAAGACACGTGAAGTAACTCTTAAGGACGAAGCTGTTCACCTTACGAACAGAGAGTTCGATATCCTCAGACTTCTCGCCGAAACACCCAACGTTATCGTTCCTTTCTCAAGGATCTATTCACAGGTATGGGGCGACGATTCACCGTGTGACAACCATCTCGTAATGGTAAACATCTCTTATCTGCGTAAGAAGATGGAGAAGATCGCACCGGAGATCACATATGTCAAGACCGAATGGGGTATCGGCTATTCATTCGCTTATCCGCCGGTAAAGAACAGCCTTCACGGCGATTTCCAGTAAGAACTGATGCGGGCTGTCTCAAGAGATTGAGGCAGCCCTTTATTTTCGGGCGGTAATACCGCCTTTTGTATGAAGGTGAGAAATGGAACGAAAGAAGCGTAACAAGACTATCAAGGTTGGGGATTCCCATTTGACCCAACTCTTGTTTTCCATACTCTTTATCGCCATTTTCCTCCTTGAAATGTATGTATTCACGATATTCAACACAAGAGGCGATACGAATATCAGTTTCGATCCCGAGAATAATTATTTCGATGCCGGAAACAAGTACGATGAATCGGCGATCTTCATCAATGACGAATGGTATTTTATCCCGAATCTCCGTACCGAGAACGTGCGCTCTTACATGTCTCCCGAAGATTATCTCGAGAACTATACTTATGCATCCCACGTAACGGTCACCGAGAACGGCTGGAACTATCTCGGAGACAAGGTCGAGTGGAATAATGTCGATCCTGACGAAGGCATCTCGCTCTCCACTTTTATGAACAGCGGGATGAGCATGGTGTCAGGCGCATATATCGCCAATATAAGGGTCAACTACTCCATAAACACACTCTATCTCGATCTCGGTAAAGTAAACGGACATGCATACGTTTTCTGTAACGGATATCTTGTGGGAAATACCGGTGACTCCACAAGTTTTAAGATACTGCCGAAATATCTCGGCGGTTATACTCCGACAGCCGTTCAGAGCAAGAATAATTCGATACAGCTCATCATCGTTTTCTACGCAAATGAGCAGACCTCAAATCCGGGACTTAATTCCACTCCGGCCTTATTCTACGAATCGCAGAACAATCTGTTTACGACGATCCCTGCGGCTTTTATAGCAGTACTGGGAGTCTTCACGCTCTTTGCGATCACCGGCGGCTATCTTCTGAGAAAGACCTTATCCGATCCGAGCTCCTATGTCTTCTTTGCCTTCATGTCCATATGCATATTGTGCTATACGCTGA
>JAILNZ010000065.1 GCA_024691135.1 Clostridiales bacterium | reverse complement strand
CAACGAAATAGAGTTAGCGCGCAGGATAACTGTATATAACAATAACCATTCCGTTAAACTTGAATACACAGATGTATTAATGGGTTTCTATGACGCTCTTAACGGAAATTTGGACCTTGAACTTCTCTATAATACTGACGGTACAGATAACGCATTTATTCTATTTGTCAGAGATTATTACGAAAACAACTCAAACTATAAAGTAAAGCCTAAGTAAAAATATATTTGAAGTTCGTGGTCCCATCAAGTGATCATAAAGGAGAATAAAACAATGGGCAGACCGTTAAGCATAAATTTTTCAGAACTTGATATTATAATCGCCGGGATAAATAATTCCGCTAATAATTTTACACCTGCAACTCTGAGCAATACTGCTCCGGGCTGTACACTGACAGCTAATTCCAACTCTGACAGTGTGTTTAGAATGGATCAGGAGTGTGTCGGAAAGGTCGGAGATCTTTACAGAAAAGAGGCTGCTTGTCTGCAAACCGTTTCAGCCAGCTTCCAGAATCTGGAATACAACATGGGTTTGGGTTTTAATCCCCTTACTCACTGATCACGCCATCTTCACTACTGCTACAGAGGTGAAGGTGTTTTCGCCTGCCTCAGCATAGGCATCGCCGTCCATCTTCTGCATCAGGTGTTTGCAGATGTAAAGGCCCAGGCCTGAGCCGCTTGTGTCTTTGGCATTCTTGCCTCTGTAGAAGGAATCGAAGATGTTCTGCATATCCGTGTCATCAGGAGGATTGCCTGAATTCTCTACGCATATGAGCTTATAGTCTTCCTCCTCTTTGAAGGATATTTTTATATATCTGCCGTCACCGTATTTGATTGCATTTTCCATGAAGTTCTGGAGGACTTCGGTGAGCCTTTCCGCGTCACAGCTTAAGATGCAGTCGGCATGATCTTCTATCTGGAGGTTTGTATGGATCACAGACAGTTTATCCCTGTAATAGGCTTCGATGCCCGCCATGACTTCATTAAGATAAACTTCGCCGACATTGACGTTCAGATCGATAAAGTCTTCCCTGGAGATCTTGTTTATCTCCCCTGCATAACGTTTTATCTCATCAGTATTCTTGAGGATGCCTTCCAGAGCATCCTTTTTCTTTTCCTCGGAATCGTAGATGCCGTCCTGAAGAGCCCTGGTATAGAGCTCGATCGCCGAAAGAGGCGTCTTGATATCATGCGACAGGGACAGCACGAGTGTCTTTTTCTCCTTTTGATATTCAAGTTCCTTGCGCTTTGAATCCTCCAGGTTTTCGCGAAGCATATCCATGCCCCAGAGGAACTTTCCGAAAAACCTGCTCTTCTCTTCCCTGACAGGCCTCGTCAGATTGCCCTTGGCCAGGTCGATCGTCATGTTGGTCATGGTATTAAACGGCCGCAGGATCTTGCGGTCGACGTAGATCATTACGCCGACGGTCACAAGGAACATGACCGCCAGGCACAGATCAACGGCAATAAGCGGCAGGTAGCTTATTCCCGTCTCGTATTCGATCCGGTAAAGAACACCGTCGCACTCTGCCGTAATGTAGTCATAGTTGGATAAAGAGCCGTCAAAGGGCACTATGCGGATGATGGTCCTGTAGTCCTCAAGATCGATGTCGGAGACAGGTCCTGACTGAAGCTGCCTCGCGATCCTTTTTGTCTCGACCCTGTAGAGCCTGTCTTCTCTTCTTATGCTCATCAGGACAAGGACATTGCCCGCTATTATGAGCAATATCTCGACAACAAGTATTATCACTACTGCCTTACGGAACCTACTCAAATCTGTAACCCACTCCCCAGACTGTCAGGATGTGAGAAGGATTCTTGGGATCCTTCTCGATCTTCTCTCTGAGCCACTTGATGTGAACCGTCAGAGTCTGCATCTCGGAGTCGCTGTCGCTGCCCCAGATGGTGCTGAAAATGTATGCTTTCTTAAGTGTGACACCTTTGTTTTCGATAAGGAGCTTAAGAAGATCGAATTCCTTGGTCGTGACGTCTATCTTCCCGTCCCCCCTGGTCAGGGTCTTCGTGGCGCAGTTGAGCCTCAGATCGCCTTCCGTGATCTCCTCTTGCGAGAACTTGCGCCTGAATATCCCCCTGATCTTCGCCAGGAGTATGTCGATGTCATACGGCTTCTCGATATAGTCGTCGGCGCCCAGGTCAAGCCCCTTGAGCTTGCTCTCCTTGTCGGTCTTGGCGCTCGCGATAAGGATATGGGTGTTGGAATCCTCTCTAATCCTGGAACAGACAGTAAAGCCGTCGATCTCGCCCGGCAACATGATGTCCAGCACCATGAGCTTGGCGCCGTACTTCGCGTAAAGATCCAGTGCCTTCCTGCCCGTCTCGGCAAGAGATACGGTGTAGTTCTCTTTGCGGAGAAAATCACAAAGGAGGTTCCCTATCTCTTTGTTGTCTTCAACTATGATAATGTCCGGCATCTGATCTTCTACCCCCTGTTCTGATGATATAATTGTAGCATGATAAGGGATCGGAGGACCATTTTCGATGAAAAAATATCTCGTATGCTCTGACATTCACGGCCGCAGCCGCCTGCTGGAATCCGCCCTCGCGGCCAACCCTGACATCGACACTGTCATCATCGCAGGCGACCTCGAGCTCGACACCTACGACATCGAGGACACCGTAAGACTACACTCGTCCCCAAAGACCGCTCTCATCATGGTCAAGGGCAACTGCGATTCCTACCTGACATCAACATATGCGCTCCCGTCCTCCCGCACCTTCCACCTCGGCGACAAGCACAAGGTCCTCCTGACCCACGGCCATCTCTATCAGGCAAGGCTCGACATCATGTCCTACTCCGCGCTCGAAAACAACTGCGACATCGTGATCTTCGGCCACATCCACAAGCAGGTGGACACCTTCGAGTTCGGCATTAGATTCCTCAATCCCGGCGCGCTGAAGAACAATTCCTACATGATCCTGACACTTAACGACGACGGCGACATTTCGGTCGAGTTCAAAGGGTGATTTCTGTAAAATATTGGGCGGTTTTCTGTAATTTTTTACAGGAAATCTTCGTATTTTTCCAGCGCTGTAAAATATGGCTTTTTCTTGTAAACCATTTACAGGAAAACATCGATTTTTTCCAGGCTGTTCAATATGAGACATTTTCTGTGATTCTGTCACAGGAAAACTTCGATTCTGAACAGAGCACCAAGGCGCGGCGGAACATAAAAAACAGGGCCGCCCCGGCCGGGCAGTTGCGCTTCCAACTGGGGGAAGGCACTGCGGGTGGCGGGACAGCCCTGCGGGTTTGGTTGCCGGAATGATCAGTCTTTGAAGACTTCCGTGATCTTTTCGGAGATCTTCGGGGCCGGATTCCTGCTGATGGTAATGGCGCCTCCGATGATGCAGAAGGCCAGAACCGCCGTGAGGATCAGAGAGCCGAGGATGCCGAGTATGCTGAACATGATGCCTGCTGCTCGGGTGTCCGTTCTGTCGCCCATCCTCCGGGCCTTTGAAGCCTTGGCGAGGCCGATTATGCCGAAGATAAATCCGATGAGCGTTATACGGGAGAACAGGCATGAAGCGACGCCGTATCCCAGTGAGCTCTTGGCGTATCCGTGGGCAGGCGTGTCGTCATTTTCGTACTTGACGTCGGCCCAGCTGTAACGGTAAGGAGTCATCGTCGAGACAGGTCTGTCGAGCTTGATCTCCTTGTCCTTTGCGATCCCGAATCCCGGACGCAACATTGCTGTTTCGTTAGTCATAATCATCCCTTCTTTCTTTGACAGAGTTTGACCGTCACCTTGAAAATATATTAAAATCGATTTCAAGTCCACAATCTATTTCCCTTTTCGAAAAGGAGGGGCGGCGTCTAATTCCGTTTTCGAAGAGGATGAAACGGCCCGAAGGTCAGAATCGTCTTATAGATAGCCCTAGGGGAGGGCTTAAATGGAATAAAGGAGATCATAGTTATGAAGTTCAGATTCGCAGCATGCGTTATGGCTGCGGTATTGTTGTTTACCGCGGTGACCGCATGTAACTCTCAAACAACAGGTAAAAGAAGCCGGGGCTCGTCGGACAGGACGAATACCACGGAGGAAGCGGAAGATCCCGGGGAGCTCGGGATCGACCCCGAGAAAGCGCTTTTCTGCTCGTGCAGTTGCAATTTTGCGTGGGGTTATTCTGTTTCCATGACTTATATCCTGGGCAACGGCGAAGTGTACAGGTTCAGTAACGGCCTGCAATTTATCGCATCGCGGGATTTCCAATTCGATCCCGAGGAGAAGCTCGAGTATCTTAAGCAGTACAGCGATCCGATCGGATATGTCGACACCGATTACCTGATGGAACTGTATAAGAAGGCCTACGCTTTTGATCCGGATACGCCGTATGAGTCAAATCACGTAATGTGCGACTACGGCCAGGATATCGTCTATCTCGCGCAGACGGACAAGTCGGATGACTGGGTCGAGCTGATCGTATCAGGCGACGTCGAGTATGATTATGACAGTGACATCATCGATGATTTCACGGCGCTTTGGGAAGATCTGGGTGACCATATGGACCGCTGTGATGACGTGCCGTCCTGGTCGGTCTATACGGGTGAGTTCCCGATCGTATCGTACCAATGCGGATATAACCCGGATATCTTCGGGTACGTGGATCCGACGACACGCTTTGTTTTCGAGGATTATAATGAGTTCTCGAGTGCGGCAAATTACTGGGGACTGGATCGCAGCATGTATGAAGGACTGTCGGAAGCAGGCGACTGCAAGATCCTGGTTGCTTTTGAAGATGCCCCGACGACGGGCTACAATCTCGTCTATGACGGCATGATGATACGTGATGATTTCATCTTCTTCCTGCCTTCGGACGATTACTGCACTCCTGCTCCGGGCAGCCTGCAGGGCGACGCGATGGACGGGTTCGTCACGATATGCGCATACCCGTGCTTCCAGGACGTCGACTACTTCGTTGACAACGGATGGAGTACCTTTACACTGCCTGGCAATTGATCTTACGCGAGCGTGTTGATTATGTCGACATACTCCTGAGGCAGATCGAGCTCAGGCTTGTCTTTGATCTTATATGCTAATGAGGACGTGCCGTTCTTGACTTCTTCAAGTCTTTGCGGCACTTCTTTTATCTTGTCCGTACAATACTTCGCGCTCTCGGTATCGCCCGCTTCCCAGTAGAGCTTCGTGCTAACCGCGAGCATGTCGATATAGTCCAGATATTCCTGAAGGCCGTATCTGTCTCTCTCGATCGCCTTGTTCTGGTAATCGATCATCTCGACGATGTCGCCCTTTGAGAAGCTGACCCTGGCCTTCGCCGCATAAGCGATCGCCGTGCTGTCATTATACTTGAGAACATTATCGGCTGCCTTGTCCATGGATTCGACGGTCTCCGCCTTCGTAAGGAGCACGAGGTGTGACTTCGTGCACGGAGGATATACCTTGACCGCGAGGTCGTCCCTGTTGATGAACGACAGGAACATCGGGATCGTAAAATAAAGGCTCAGGAGGACCCCTGCACCGGCAGTAACATAAAACTCCATCCTGTTCTTGATCTCAATTCCCTCTTCCTTTTTATCGAAAAGGAGCATGAGGAGGATAAGATCCATGCAGACAAACTGCATGTCAAAGTCGAAGAGCAGGTGAAGAGCCATGATGACAAGGACTGCCTTGCGTCTCATATCGGCCTTGATGAAACCTCTGACGAATACATAGCAGAACAGAAGTCCAGGGATCCATCCGATATCGATCAGTATCTGGAGAAGATCGTTATGAACATGATTTACCGTATAAACGCCTGTCTGGAATGACGGCTGTGAATAAAAATATCCCATGTAGCCGAGGCCCAAAGGATGCTTAATGATCTGCGGCAGAACGTCCTTGAAGTAGAGGAATCTTCCGACAAAGGTACTCGATGACAGCGAAGTCGTCAGGAATCTTCCCACGGTATCCGTGTTGCCGGTAACAAGGACATAGATGCCCGCGCCTGCACAAACGAGGAGCGCGGAGATGCCCGCCATGATCTTGTATTTCTTCTCCTTTGCGATGATCACGTAGTAGATGATGAACAGGAAAAGGAGGATGAATACGGTACGGCTTCCCGAGAGGATGATGCCGATAAGAAGTACCGGAGCACAGATAAGATCGATCTTCGAGAGCTTTCCTCCTCTAAGGAGCATCAGAGCCAAAGCGACGAGAAGGAACAGCGCGAACGTGTTCGGATACTGGAAAAAACCAGCAAGTCTGCCGCTTACCAGGAAGTAGCCTTCCTTCGGGAAGATGAGCCCGAGTGCAAATGACATAATGGTCATGATCGCGCCCGACAAAGGCAGGAATCTGAAGAGATCCTCTTCGTCCTTATCGTTCTTATCGTAGTTGCGAAGGAGGACCATGAAGAGCGGCAGCGGAAGGAATTTGACAAATCCCATGACCGTCATTCCCTTGTCGACAGCCCAGAGAGGACTTACGAGAAAAGCTAAGGGTAGAAGGATCGTTGCCACGAACAGCGAGGACTTCGGGATCATGAAGGTCTTGGACTTCCTCGAGTTCAAGTATATAAGTACAACAAGGACCACGGAGAGTATCCCCGAGGTCCATTCGTGAAATATGCCTAAAGCAAACGGTAATATAGCGATCAGTATCTCAAGCATCGGTTCAGTTTCCCATCGTTCCTTTTTCTGAAGGATCCTTGAAGACAACGATGTACTTCTTGTCGGAATACTCGTTGATCTTCTCGATATAATCCTTGATAAGCACCTTCGCACGGTCCTTTGCGGTTCCTAGCAGTGCCGAGTCGTTCTCGACTTCCTCCGTGAGCTCGCCAAGCGAGTCGTTGACGGCATTCGTTATGTCGGACGCCGTGATGTCGTTGCTGTTGATCTTGCCGTCGAGGTCTTTGATGATCGAATTCGAATCATAGGAATTCGGTACGACAGAGACCTTCTCTAAGACCTGAGCATCAGGAAGATATACAACGAGTGTATTATCATACACTTCGATCGAGACTTTACTTACATCTACTCCGAGAGTAGCTACGGCACTGTATTCGACCCAGAATACCCTGTCCTTCTCGCCTAAGTGGGCGATGCCGCTTCCGCCGCTCTTCGTTGCCTTGGCAACGTTGTTGTAATAGCATTCGAGAGTAGCGAGCTGACAGATGTTCTTGACCTTGACCTCGTCAGGCTCGAGAACGAATCCTTCGTCCTCGCTCTCTTCGGGCTCAGTATCCTTGGGCCTTTTTGCTACGGCCACATCGGATCCGCCCCTGCCTGTAGTCTCAGATGTGGTCTCGGCTGTCTTCTTATCCTTGGAACATGCACAAAGAAGTGAGACGCCTACCAGAAGACTTAATAAAATGCATAACAGTTTCTTCATCTGCCCACCTCGTCATTCCACTGGATCATGACGGAATATTCCTTGCCGAACATCTGCTGTACGAACGGTTCGGTCAGAGCGCGGAGCTCGTTTTCCGTGTTCTCCTTGGCAAGATCCATCATGTAATCGTCATTCTCACTCTTCTTCTTGAGATCGGAGATCGCGAGCTTATAAGCAATGGAAGGAACATCGCTGTTCTTCTTGTAATCCGAATCAACAAAGATATATTCGAGAGTACCCGCATCGACCTTATATTCCTTTTCGATATCGGGCAGGTATAAGAATACGACCTTGCCCTTCTCGTCTTCCTGTATCTCGATGAGTTCGGTATCGATACTGAACGTTACGGTTCCCTCATAAGCGGTATAGAAAACTATCGTCTTCTCGTTGCCGACGCTGTACGGGCAGGTCGAGTTGTAGATATAGGAAAATGTCTGGAGCTTGTTGATCTCGATAACATCCTTGAGCGTGATCGATGCTTCCGCCTCGACGGAGCCTTCAGATCCGAAGACCACTTCGTCCGCCACATCCTGCGCAACACGTACCGCCTGCTTGACGCCCTCTTCGACGGTCGTCTTCTTCTCTTCCTTGTGCGTGAGCTTATAAGCGATAAAGATGCCTCCGAATAATACGGCACTTATTCCCATGCCGATCAGGACGAGCTTTATCCCCGCAAGTTTATCACTGTATTCCATGTATCGTGAATATTTTTTCATTCCGGCCCTCACTTACTTCAAAAAAATCCATCCTCATCTTTGATTATATAATGATTAGGTCTTTCGTTCAATTAAATGTGAGTCACTTATTCGTCAGAAGTTTGTTGAGTTTGACGATGATATCGTCTTCATTAAACTCATTTAGGACGCGGTATCTCGCGTTCTCCCCATATGTCTTCCTGAGGTCCGGATCGGATACGAGTTTACTTATTGCAGAAGAAAGCGCTTCTTCGTCTTCCGGCTTAACGGTGAGACCCGTTACCTTGTCAAGGCTCACGAACGGAACTCCCGACGGCAGATCCGTATTGATGACGGGCTTTTGATATACCATCGCTTCGAGCTGGACGATACCGAATGCTTCGCTCCTCTGAACGGAAGGAAGGACGAAGATATCACAGTCGTAAAATGCCGACCTCAGATCATTATCGGACAGAAAGCCCAGGAAGTGGACCTTATCTTCCATATGATTCTCACTGACATATGACTTCAATGCTTCCTCCAGGTCACCCGAACCTGCTACGAAGAGCTCGGCGCCTTCCACATTCCTGAAAGCTCTGAGAAGAACATCAACGCCCTTGTAGTATACGAGCCTTCCGCTGAAGAAGACCTTCACGGATCCCTTGCCGCTTAACATATCGGTAAGTATCGGCGTCTTGGGAGAATTGTCGTATTCAGGCACGTTAAGGCCGTAGGGAATGACCTCACACTTATCACGGTACTCCGGAAGATAAGAAGATCCGTTGATGTGACCTTCGGTCGCGACCACGATCTTGTCGGCGCGCTTCAGAAGGTAGTTCATGAACGGCTTATAGAAGAACAGGAGCTTTTTCTGCTTGACCACGTCGCTGTGCCAGGCGACTACCACCCTGCCCTTATATCCGGAAAGCAAAAGTGCCGCGTCTCCCAGCGGGAACGGCGTATGGATCTCAACGACGTCCGCCGTGCGCGACATCTTCCTGAATTTTCTAATGAAATCGAACGACAGCGGACACGAGAAATAAGTGCCCATGCTGTTTGCTCTCGTAACCTTTACGCCGCCTATATCCTCGACGGAACCCTTGCCCCTTCCGTCACGGCAGACCAGGACCTCGACATCGTTTCCCGCGATCTTCGACAGACCCTCGGAATACTGCTTGACGAGACTCTCGATACCTCCGATGTGCGGATAATAGAGCTTGTTCACTTCAAGGATCTTCATAGGAGTTCCTCATATGCTTTGTAAAGGAGCTTCGCGGAGTTTTCCCAGGTGAACATGGCGGCTCTCTCGGGGCCTTCCTTCTGAAGTCTCGCGCGAAGATCCGGGTCTTCGAAGAGCCTTTTAAGTCCGCCTGCTATATCCTCGATCGAGTCGGGCTTTACGACTACGGCCGAATCTCCCGTGACTTCCGGAAGCGATGCCGCATCAGACGTGAGTACCGGCACGCCGCAGGCCATGGCTTCGAGGGGCGGCATACCGAATCCCTCATAGATCGAAGGGAACGTAAATGCCAGCGCGCCGCACATCAGGGGAGTCCTGTCTTCAGAATCGATATACTCCGTAAAGATGATATATTCTCCCAGATCCTTTTCCTTCACCATCTCGAAAAAGCTGTCGAACAGCCAGCCTCTTCCGCCTGCCAGGACAAGCTTCGGAGCCGTAGTATCCGGCGGGAGTTCCTTCAGGAACTTCTCGTAGCCGAGTATGAGATTAGACAGGTTCTTACGAGGTTCGAGGGTGCCGAGGTAGAGAAAATAATCGCCGCCGATCTTGTATTTTTCCCTGCACGATGCGATCCTGCCCTGGTCTTCGCACGGCTTGAATTCGTTTAAGTCGACGCCGCAAGGGACGACCCTGATCTTCGATTCGTGCTCGGGGAAGTATTTGAGTATCTCCGACTTGGAAAATTCGGAGATCGTGATTATCAGGTCGGCTCTCTTCATGGATCTTTTAAGGCCCATGTTGAGCATGTATTTTGTCCTCGTCCTCATCGTCTCGGGGTACGCCTTATAGACCATGTCGTAAACGGTAACGACTTTTTTGCCCCTGACGAAGGGCGGAACTATGTAGTTGAAAAAATGCGTGATGTCGGCGTCTTTTCCGAAGAACATCGCATATGAGAGCGGGAATATCGTCGTAAGCGCCC
>JAILNZ010000055.1 GCA_024691135.1 Clostridiales bacterium | reverse complement strand
TGGCGCTTCTCCTGTCCGTAGTATTCGTAGTATGTGCACTCGGATCTTATCAGGATGTCCGGGCTGACGGTCCTTCGGATACAGTCGCGATCTATAACGCGGACAAGGACGGAGCCAACATAGGGATAATCGGTAAAGGATACGCACCGAATACTACATTCAAGGTAACGGTAACATTCTCGGCGACGGTCAACATATCAAGCTCCTGGAACGGAACAGCAACTTCCAATGGAAGCACGGTTACTTTCGAAGTAACGACTGACGGGAACGGTGAGTATAATGTCGGCATGTATATGACCGGCAATTACGAGGGACTGTCAGTCCTGAGCAAATCATCGACAGGAAGCGCTCCCAAGGCAGAGCCTGCTAAGCCGGCACCCGAGAAGAAGGATCCTGAACAGGAGAAACCTGCACCGGAACCGCCTGCAGACAAGCCGGAAGACAAGAAACCGGAGGAAAAGAAACCCGAGGAAAAGAAGCCTGAAGAAAAGAAGGCGGAGGAGAACAAGCCTGAAGAAAAGAAACCTGAGGAAAAGAAGCAGGAAGAGAACAAGCCTGATCCCGAAAAGAAAGTAGAAGAAGAGAAGACACCTGCCAAACAGGAGGACAAGAACGGGAATAAGGATACGAAGAAAGATGATTCCAAGGTTTCTGGTGATCAGGCGAAGGCGGATGACAAATCTTCTGCCGCAACGGCCGCAGTTTCCGCGGAAACTACTGATAAGACAAAGGATACAGACGCTGTTTCCGAGCCCGTAAAAGAAGAATCAAAAGAAGAAAAGAATGCCGTTACAGGCGAAGAAGGACCGGCAGAAAATGAGGTTCAGGATGAGGCTTTTACTGAAGAGGGAGACGCTAAAGATGAAGAAGAGATCCCTGTAACTTCAGACGATGACGGTACGAAGAAGGATGATAAAGCCCCTGCCGCAGTAAAAAACGAAGAGGGTGAAAATGAGGGCGAAGTAACGGAGGAGCCTACTCCCGAGCTGCTTTCGAAGACTTCCGTAAGCGGAGTCATAAGGGCTGACACAAAAAAGAAGAGCGGCGGCTGGTGGACATTCCTGCTGATCCTTGTTATTATCGGAGTATGCGTCAGGTTCGCCAAGATGAAGATGGACGGAGTCGATAACTCTGATCTTCTGAAGGAATTTATTCCGGTCAAGGCGATCAGGAACAGGTTCGGATCTTCGAAGACACCGGTACCGGAGGCGGAAGCGCCGGTTACGGTCAACGGTTATCTCAAGAAGTCCGATACGGCTTCCATAAGACCTGTTTACTCGAATACGGCATCAGGTTCCGCATCGAGAGTAAGAGGGGAAGCTAAGACAGGTACAAATAAAACGGCGTTCAACCAGGCGCAGGCAATGAAGGAACTTCATGCTATGCGTGAGGGGAACGATGGTGGTGCGAAGGCACCCGGCCAAGAATAGCTGATGATTTCTAGGCTTATGTTTGTTATAACCTATGGTCGCTTCGGCGGCCATAGGTTATAATCTTTTATGTCATTTTCGAAAAAAACGGGGAGGATCTTAATGGGGATCGCGATCGTTACGGGTGCATCTTCCGGAATCGGCGAAGCATTTATAAAGCTCATCGCCGGTGAGGATTACGAGAAGATATGGGTCATCGCAAGGCGTGAAGACAAGCTTCTTGCCCTGGCCGAAGCATACGGAAAAGAAAAGATCGTTCCTGTCTCCGCTGATCTTACTGATCCCTCATCGATCGATATCATCTCCCGAAAACTAAGTGAGGAAAAGCCTGTTATCGAGCTCCTTATCAACTGTGCCGGAATGGGAAAGAGAGGCACGGTCGAGGATAACAGCCTTGAGGATATAACTGATACGATCGAACTTAACTGTGTTGCCTTAACGAGGCTGACGAAGGTATGTATCCCTTATATGATCACTGAGGGAAGGACTTTCAAGACAGGTCCGAGGATCCTTAATATCGCTTCTTCGGCGGCATTTCTCCCTCAGCCGGGATTTAACGTGTATGCCGCTTCCAAGGCATATGTCGAGAGTTTCTCGAGAGCTCTGCAGTTTGAACTCAGAAAGCACAACATCGGAGTTACGACCGTGTGCCCGGGTCCCGTTAAGACGGGGTTCCTTAAAAAGGCGACCGATAACAAGGCGGGCGAGTTCACGGGCATAAGGGCTCTTTGCGCGGCAGATCCGGATAAGCTCGCTAAGGCTTCATATAAGGCATGTAAGAGGGGCAGGGGACTTTATGTGTATAAGATCTCACAAAAAGCCCTTCATGTTGCATCGAAGATAATCCCTTCCGCTTGGATCCTGTGGGTCGAGAAGGTCACAATGAAACAGTTCTGAGAAGCGCAGTTTTGGTGTTATCTGTACAGTAGACGGGTCATGTGCCCGCCTTTATAATGTTCTAGGAAAAATTTCAAAGGGGAAAAAGTAATAATGCTCGATGTCTCAAACGTTACTCTCATGTTCGGGAGCAGAACGCTCTTCGAAGGAGTAAACATACAGTTCACCAAGGGAAACTGCTACGGCATAATCGGTGCTAACGGTGCCGGCAAATCCACATTCCTCAAGGTCCTTACGGGTGAGGTGGAACCTCAGAAGGGCTTTGTCAATCTTCCGAAAACAGAGAGGATGTCGGTCCTTGAACAGGATCACTTCAAATACGACGACTACCTCGTAAGAGAGACGGTAATAATGGGACATAAGCGCCTCTATGAGATCATGAAGGAGAAGGAAAGACTCTACTCCAAGCCTGATTTCAACGACGAAGACGGCATCATCTTAGGTGAGCTCGAAGGCGAGTTCGCGGAGCTCGACGGATGGTCGGCCGAAAGCAACGCGGAGATCCTTCTTCAGGGTCTCGGAATGGGCGAGGAATTCTATGAGCGTCCGATGAAGGACCTTACGGGCGGACAGAAGGTCAAGGTTCTCCTGGCTCAGGCTCTCTTCGGAAATCCTGACGTGCTCCTCCTCGACGAGCCGACAAACCACCTCGACCTCAACAGTTGCCGCTGGCTCGAGAACTATCTCATGGACTTCGAGAACTGCGTTCTCGTCGTATCGCACGACCGTCACTTCCTTAACAAGGTCTGCACACACATCGTCGATATCGACTTTAAGCAGGTAACGCTCTTCCAGGGCAACTACGATTTCTGGTATGAATATACCCAGCTGTCCTTGCGCCAGCTTCGTGACCAGACAAAGAAGATAGAGGCAAGACGGAAGGAACTCCAGGACTTTATCGCCAGGTTCTCCGCGAATGCCTCCAAGTCCAAGCAGGCAACAAGCCGTAAGAAGCTTCTCGAAAACATGGAGCTGCCGGAAGTCAAGCAGTCATCCAGAAGATATCCTTTTATCGCATTTACGCAGGACAGGGAGATCGGAAACGATGTCCTCTTCGTCACGGATCTTTCCGCCAAAAGTAACGGCAGAAGTACCTTGAGCCACATTACTTTTTCGATGGAGAGGGACGACAGGATCGCTTTTGTCGGAAGGGATGAAGTGGCGATCACGCAGATACTCAATATCCTTGCAGGCGAAGAAGATGATTTTGAGGGCGAGATCAAGTGGGGCATAACGACCTCCAGATCATACCTTCCGAAGGACAACTCGAAGTTCTTTGACGGATGCGAACTGAGCCTGGCCGACTGGCTCAGGCAGTTTTCGAAAGATCAGACGGAGACATATATCAGAGGGTTCCTCGGAAGGATGCTCTTCTCGGGTGAGGAGGCTTCCAAGAGTGCGAAGGTCCTTTCCGGTGGTGAGAAAGTGCGTCTTATGCTGTCACGTATGATGCTTACGAATTCCAACATCATCATCCTGGACGATCCTACGAACCATCTCGACCTTGAGGCGATCACGGCTCTCAACGAAGGCATAAAGAAGTTTCCGGGACCGATACTTTTCACTTCCCACGACAGGGAACTTGTAAATACCGTAGCAAACCGCATCATTGAGATCACGGATAGTGGTATAATCGATAAGAGAATGACTTACGACGAGTACCTCGAATGGCGTGCCGAAAACGTTGAGGGAAGTCTTAACTGACCGGAGGATAAGATATGAATACTGATGTCAAAGCAAATGCGCTTCCTAAGTCTGCCGTCAAGAAGACGGACAAAAAGGCGGCTAAGAAGGAAAAGACAGTAGTTGAGCCGACTTTTGAGAGCATCTATAACGCGATGTGCAGGAAAGCATATCATGCGAAATTCCCGTCAGTCTTCATTGCCACGCAGATAACGCTCAAGGGTTCCCTCGAGTGCCGTCCGCTCTATGTCAAGGTCGAGGATAAAGTAGCCGAAGTGGCTCCTTACGAATATAACAATGCCAGCTTCTATATCGACGCCGACACGGATGTTTTCGCGCAGGTCTTAAACGGAAAGAAGAGCTTTTACGAGGCACTAGCCGAGGGCTTCATCGAACTTAACGGAGATCCGAAGAAAGCGGTCCTTCTCATCAAGGCTCTGTTCTGATAAATAAGCATAAAGAATTTGCAACAATTCTAGTATTTTTGATTGAAATACACCCCGATCCATTATTTAATATAAGAAAGAAGATTTTAGGGGGTGTTCTTTGTGAAACACAGCTTATTTGATAAGGCAAGATTTGTAGCTCTTGCCCTGGTGGTAGTCTTTATTATTTCAGCAGTCGTGGTCCCTGTCAGCGCCGATACAATGGTGTTTGATGTCGAGATCAGGCATGACCAGACCGAAGCGAGAAGCGTTATCGATTATCTCAATTCCTACAGGAGCAACAACGGATTAGGCCAGCTGACCTATGACTATACTCTTGAGAAGATCGCCATGCTCAGGGTCGAGCAGGTGGCTGATAACTTCGAATACGAATCACATCACGAGAACCTCCTTAACTGCATCGTGGACGGCGTTAATTCCAACGGCGAATGTATCGCCCTGGGATGCGATACGGCATATTCTGCCTATGTTTACTGGGCATATGACGAGAACGATCTCTATACGAGCGTCCTCAAGGATGAGGAATTCGTATCCTGTGCCGTTGCCCATATCTACTTCAACGGAATGAGCTACTGGGCTCTGGAATTCGGCAAGGATATCTACAACACCGATTACGTCGTACCTAACGACAACGTAACTCACAAAGACTATGCCATCGACTCTTCCGAAGTATCAATCGTAACCAATTACGGTGATACGGTCACTATCGCCAAGGGCGAGAGCAAAGAACTCAGTTACTATCTCGAAGCGAGAAACAAATATAATACATTCCCTCTCGATCCTTCCGAGTACACCATAACAAACTGGAGAAGTTCGATGCCTGACTATGTCGAAGTCGTTGACGGAGTCATAACGGGTAAGGAATTCACCCCGAGCGCCCTGATCACGTTCGACTGGTCCTACGGAAATATGTCGGGATCAGACAGCATAGAAGTAAGAGTCGAAGGCTATGCACCGACGGGTCCGGTTACCCCGACTCCGACACCTGATCCGAATGCCTTTGAATTCAAGGATATGCGCACCGATGAAGAAAGGAATATCTTCGTCACGGCGGGCGATCCCGTTACCTTGCGCCTTCATACGAATATCAGCGAGGGAGAACCCACATGGTTTATTCTTGCTTCCGAGTGGCATGTATTGCCGTCGGGCAGCTGGGGTGACGGCGATGATGACGATTTCTCATACACATTTACGCCTACCAAGTCTTGTGATGTCGAGTGCGGAGTTACTGCGTCTAGCAGAAAACTCGGCGATCAGACTATTTCTTTCGTTTATCACATCACGGTCGGAAATAACAACTATAAGCTCAACGACAACACTCCCGAATCAAATAAGAACCTGACTATAGCCGGAGGATCTTCCGCGACTTTGCAGACGGTCTGTTCAGGCGTCGGTGCACTGACGTACAAATGGTATATCAAGTCGTCGACGGATTATGTCAGGATCAGCGGATCGGGAAGCAGCATCACCGTTACGCCTAATAAGACGTTCTCGGAATACCGCTGCGTCGTATCGGACACTCACGGAAACACCATCAACGTTGATTTCAACGTTACGGTTGCTTCCATAAGGATCCTTACCAATGTGACGGATATAAAGACAGCAAAGAACAAGAACTTTGAACTGACGGCAAACGCCGAGAGTACAACAGGCGAGAGCCTGACCTATAACTGGTATAAGGGTGACAGCAATACGGTATTTAAGACCGGTAAGACGATAACGGATAAGCTCTCTTCATCCGGTACATACAGATGTGTGGTATCGGACAGCAGAGGAAATACGGCAACGATCGAGTACACGGTAACAGTATGTACATTGACCGTTACGACATCCGCTTCTTCCGTTACGATCTTCAAGGGAGAGACAACAGATCTGACTGTTACGGCTCAGACGGATTACGGAAACAATCCGACATACAGATGGTTCAAAAAAGGAGCTTCCGGAACCACGCTTTCCACAGGAAGCACTTACTCGGCAAAACCTGATTCAAGCTGTGAATACGGATGCGAGGTCACTGATTCGTATGATACGAAGACGGTTTATTTCACGGTAACCGTTAACAATGCAACCCTGACCGACAATACAACTAACAAGGTAAGAACGGTAAGTAACGGTGAGAACGTTACTCTCGAGACTAATGTCATATCCAATGCGGGAAGCGCGCTTACCTATAAGTGGCAGAAGCAGTCAGGTTCTTCCTATTTGGATATAAGCGGAGCAACATCAAAAAGTTATACTTTTAAGGCAACTTCTTCCGGAAACTACAGATGTGTGGTTGCGGATACATACGGAAATACCCAAAATGTTGATTTTGTAATCACGGTTCCGACTCTTACACTCGGAAATAACAATACAAATATCAAGACAGGTGAAGGAAAGTCATTTACCATGACTCCTTCCGTAACGAGCAGTCACAACAGCAGTCTGTCGTATGCATGGACACAGGGCAGTTCGACCACCGTCCTTAGCAGTGCATCGTCTTATACGACATCATCTTCGTTGAGCACCACATATAAGTGTACGATCAGGGACGAATATAATAACGTCGTAACGGTAACATATAACGTTACGGTCTATAAGCTCACGGCAGGCCTTAATAATTCTTCCCTCTCGATATACGGCGGAGATGAAGCACAGATGTCAGTCAATGCCTCTTCGACAGCGGGAAATGACAAGCTGTCTTACAAGTGGTATATCCAGGGTCAGCAGGGAACAGTACTTTCCACATCAAGTTCCTATTCACCAAAGCCTTCATCAAATACCACTTACTGCTGTGAAGTAAGCGACACATATAATACCACCGTTCTCACATGTCAAGTAACGGTCCTTCAGGCCGCACTCACGGACAATACCGAGAACAAGACACGTGTTGTTAAAAAAGGCGCGAGCGTTACTCTTGAAGTAAATGTCTCGTCAAATGCGGGATCTGCTCTCCACTATCAGTGGCAGTCGCAGAGTTCCGGCGGAAACTACGTAAACATCAGTAATCAGACGAGTAAGAAATATACTTATACGGCTAATTCCACAGGCTACTACAGATGTGTCGTTACCGATGATTACGGCAACTCCAAAAATGTTGATTTTACGATAACCGTTCCTACACTGACCGCAGGAAATAATACCACAAGCATCAAAGCCGGCAAGGACCAGTCCTTTACTCTCACGGCAAATGCGGTAAGCAGTCATAACAGCAGACTCTACTATTCATGGACCAAGGGATCTCCTTCGTCAACGAGCGTACATAGTGCCGCATCTTATTCGACATCGACTTCCGAGACGACCAAGTATTACTGCAAGGTCACAGATGATTACAACAACTCGATCACTATCACTTATACGGTTACTGTTATAAAGCTAACGGCAACGCAGAACATGACGGATATCTCGATCTTTAATGGCGATACTGCATCAATGTCCGTAACTGCAACTTCGGACAACAGCACTATCACCTATAAGTGGTATGCCGCAGGTTCTCCGAATACGGTTCTATCTACGGGCAGTTCCTATAATCCGAAGCCGTCTTCCGATACGACCTATTATTGTGAAGTAAGCGATACGTATAATACAACGACACTTACGTTTGTCGTAACCGTTCAGGACGCAGTCCTTACAGACAATACGACTAACAAGGTAAGAACCGTAAGTAACGGTGAGAACGTTACTCTCGAGACTAATGTCACATCCAATGCGGGCAGCACGCTTACCTATAAGTGGCAGAAGAAGTCAGGTTCTTCGTATACGAATATAAGCGGAGCTACGTCAAGCAGTTATACCTTTAAGGCAACAGCTTCCGGTAACTACAGATGTGTGGTTACGGATACATACGGAAACACCAAAAATGTTGATTTTGTAATTACTGTTCCTACACTTACGATAGGTGAGAATATTACTTCCATCAAGGTCGGTAAAGGCCAGGTATGCAGTATGGAAGCAAATGCAGTAAGCAGTTCTAACGATACCCTTTCCTATTCATGGACCAAGGGATCATCAAGTACAGTACTGTCTACGGGCTCGGTATATTCCCCTACGGTAAGTTCGACTTCAACATTCTATTGCAAGGTCTCCGATACGCACAACAATACCGTAACGATCCAATATAACGTAACGGTATGTAAGCTCACGGCGACACAGAACAGTGCGGAACTTACGATCTTTAACGGCGATTCCGCTTCTATGTCAGTTACGGCAAGTACACAGGGCGGTAATACCATTACTTACAGATGGTATGATTCGGATAATCCGTCAGGAAATCTCAACTCCACGAAGAGCTATTCTCCTAAGCCGTCTTCCAGTAAGACATATTACTGTGAGGTGAGTGATTCCTATAACACTAAGACACTTACTTTTGTCGTAACCGTCAAGAATGCGACACTTACGGATAATACCGAAAACAAGTCAAGGATAGTAAGTAACGGAGAAAATGTCGAACTCGAAGTCAATGTGGTATCCGATGCAGGAAGCACTCTCAAGTACAAGTGGTATAAGATGAATGCTTCAGGATCCTATTCGGTTATATCAAACCAGACTTCCTCCAAGTATTCCTTTACGGCAACTTCTTCAGGCTACTACAGATGTGTCGTAACAGATAACTACAATAACCGTGTAAACGTTGATTTTGATATCACGCTTCCTACTCTTGAATTAGGCGTGAACGAGACATTCTTCGAGGCAGGAAAAGGAGATACCGTAACGATGACTGCGAATGTAGTAAGCAGCATCAACAGTTCTCTTACTTATGAGTGGACGATCGGAGATTCGACCGATATCAAGGGCCGGGTATCCTCCTACTCTTATTCTGTCTCGGAGACGACGGTATTCAAGTGTAAAGTCAAGGATAATTACAATAACAGTGTGACGATAACATATAACGTTACAGTATATTCCCTTACCTGTATGCAGGATCCGGGAAAGACGGTAAATATCTTCAGGGGTGATCAGGCGACAATGTCTGTTGATGCTGTTTCCACCTCGGGAAATCAACCGACGTTTACATGGTATCAGAGCGGAAATGAGGGAACAGTCCTGAGTACTACTTCTACCCTTAAGGTCAGCCCTGATACCGAGACCAGATATGTATGTAAGGTCAGCGATCAGTATAATACCGAATATCTGAACTTTACTGTCGTGGTCAATTCCACATATCTTATTAACAATACCACGGATACCGATAAGATCGTTAAGAAGGGACAAAGCGTTACGCTTCAGACCAATGTAACCTCGAATGCCGGCAATATCACATATCAGTGGCAGAAGATGGAGACAAACGGAACATACTCTGATATAGCAGGTGCTTCTTCGTCATCTTATACATATACGGCCAATGCATCAGGAAATATCCGCTGCGTTGTATCGAACAGTTATGACAGTCTGAACGTATCATTTACCGTTACCGTACCTACTCTTACAAAGGGTTCGAACACGACATCCTTAAAGGTCGGTGAAGATCAGACGTTCAAATTGGATGCAGTAGTCGTAAGCAGTATCGGAAGTAATCTTACCTACACATGGATCCTGGGCAATACCACTATCCAGGATGCTGCAAACGCACCTTCTTATTCCACTTCCGTAATAGGCAGCGGAACGAAGTTCTTCAAGTGTAAGGTCACTGATGAATATAACAATACGGTAACCATCAGCTATACCGTAAAGGTATACGCACTCACGGCCGAGCAGAGCGAGCCTTCGCTGACGATCTTCAGAGGAGACAAGGCGGAGATGACGATCACGGCATCGACGACCAGTGACAACAGCATCACATATGACTGGTATATTGCAGGATCCGATACGAAGATCGGTTCGGGAAGCACATTCTCGCCAAGTCCGGAGACCGATACGGTCTACCGCTGTGATGTTACCGACGGATACGGAAGTAAGACGTTCACGTTTACCGTTTCCGTAATGAATACTTCTCTTACGGATAATACGGTTAATAAGGTCCGTACCGTAAAGAAGGGCGATTCCGTAACTTTGGCAGTTGATGTTGTTTCCAATTCCGGAAGCACGTTAAGCTATACATGGCAGGAAAAGAAGTCCGGTAAATACGTCAATATCCAGAACCAGACGGCAAGTTCATACGTTCTTACGGCTAACGCTTCGGGCAGCTACAGATGTGTTGTAAGTGACAGCTACGGAAATACGGTCAACGTCGATTTCTCGATAACGGTACCTACTCTTACCAAGGGAACGAACCAGACTTCCGTTACAGTAGGAAAGGGACTGTCATTTACGCTTACCGCAAATGCAGTAAGCAGCGTTTCAGGATCGACTCTTCACTATAAGTGGAAGAAGGGTTCGACAACTACGAATATCAAGACGGCTACCTTCAGCGGAGTTGCCGATTCATCGGCAGTCTATACCTGTGAGATCACGGATGACTACAACAACTCGATAACCATCAGCTATACGGTAACGGTAATCGTCCTTGAAGTAAGTTCGTCCCAGCAGTCGTTCACGATATTTAAGGGTGATACCGTAAGCATGTCGGTAAATGCCACATCCGATAATGATCAGATCACTTACTTCTGGTACAAGGAAGGCACGACACAGAAATTGTCAGATAAGTCTTCTCTGACTATCGCTCCTTCTACGGATACGACTTATTGCTGTGAAGTAAGCGACGGCTATAACACGCGTACATTATCCTTTGACGTATCGGTAGTGGAAGCTACTCTTACGGACAGATCCGAAGGAAAGCAGCAGACCGTAAGCTACAACTCCAAGATCACTCTTGAAGCAAAAGTCGAGTCGAATGCAAACAGTGCTCTTCACTACAAGTGGGAGAAGAAAAATGCCAGTGGCAATTATGTGAATGCATCAGGTACGGCGAATGCAAAGACATACAAGTTTACGGCAACTTCTTCCCAGACATACAGATGTACCGTAACGGATGATTACGGCAACACGAAGTATGTTGTATTTGAGATTACCGTTCCGACGATCAATGTATCGAATACATCTAACAGTCTGACAGTCGGAAACGGAAGTACATTCAAGCTTAATGCAAATGCAACGAGCAGTGTCGGAGGCGAACTCCACTATACCTGGAAGAAGGGTTCCAGCGTGATAAGTAACGCTACGCAGAGTTCCCTCAGCACGAATACGACATCGAATGCAACGTATTACTGTGTGATCACGGATAATTACAATAATTCGGTTACCGTAACTTATTCAGTAACGGTCGTAACTTTGACAGCTACTACGTCCCAGTCGGATTATACGATCTTTGACGGAGGCTCCGCGAAATTGTCCGTTACTGCCTCATCCGAGAAGACCATACAGTATAACTGGTATGAGCAGGGCAAGGAAAACGTGAAGCTTTCCGATACTTCTTCCTGTACCGTCAAGCCGCATAATGATACGACTTATTACTGCAAGGTAACGGACGGATATAACAGCAAGACATTGACGTTCAATGTTACGGTAAGGGAGTGCAGTTTTACCGATAATTCCAAGGACCTCAAGCAGACTGTTTCTAAGGGAGCAAGTGTCACGCTCAAGGCAGACGTAACGTCAAATACCGGAAGCGTTAAATATCAGTGGCAGATCAAGAAATCGGGATCTTACACCAATATCTCCGGTGCTACATCCAAGACTTACAGCTTCACGGCTGATAAGTCAGCATCCTACAGATGCGTTGTATCGGATAATTACGGCAACAAGCATAATGTTGATTTTGAGATCACGGTACCTACTCTTACCAAGGGTTCCTATGAAGGAAAGATCTCCGTAAAGAGCGGCGATACATTCACGCTGACGGCTAATGCCAAGAGCAGTCTTGCTGACGAACAGCTTGAATATGTATGGACAAAGAGCGGAAGCAGCGTGATCCTCAGTTCTTCTTCGAGCTATTCAGACAAAGCGTCAAGCTCCGCGAAGTATAAGTGTACCGTAAGCGACCATTACGGAAATACGGTTGTATTCGATTATGAAGTAACTGTATACACGCTTACCGCGACAGGCAACAGCTCTTCATTCAAGATCAAGAAGGGAGAGACGGCAGAACTTAAGGTAACGGCTTCCACGACTTCGTCAAATCAGCTTACATACAGCTGGTATACGGTCGAAGGAAGTAAGTCGAACAAGATATCGGGCGCTTCATCTTCCACTTATAAGGCTAAGCCTGATAAGGATACGAAGTACCGTTGTGATGTCAGCGACAGCATCAACAAGGAAAGTGTCTACTTTAATGTCAGTGTCGTAACCCCGACACCGACCACTGTAACACCTACTCCGACCACGCCGACGCCTGTGACGCCGACACCTTATGATGCAAAGACAGCCATAAGAGGATTTGTCGAGAGGCTTTATAACTACGTACTCGGAAGAGCCTCTGAACCGGGCGGAATAGATTACTGGACTGATGAGCTCTATTGCTTCAGACAGACAGGTGCTCAGGTCGCAATCGGATTTATCGACAGCGCTGAATTTGCGGGAAGAAATAAGAGTGACGAAGAGTTCGTCGATATTCTCTACAGGACGTTCTTCGACCGTGAACCTGAAGCCGAAGGAAAGAAATTCTGGGTATCACAGCTCAAGTCGAAAACGATGACAAGGCATCAGGTGGCAATGGGCTTCATCGACTCGCCTGAGTGGGCGGACAAGTGTGCTGAATACGGCATCAGATCGGGAGGATCCTACGCTCCGAGCGTTAAGATCGCACCGACGGATCTCACCTACGGATTTGTAGAGCGAATGTATGTTACGGCACTCGGCAGAAGCTTTGATAAATCGGGAAGAGACTACTGGGCAGACGGACTTGCCAACTTCAAGATGACAGGCGAACAGGTTGGCGTAAACTTCTTCTTAAGTCCTGAGATGCAGGGTTATGATCTCGATAATGATGAATTTATAGAGAGGCTGTACCTGACCTTCATGGACAGACCTTCCGACAAGGCCGGAAAGGATTACTGGATGTCTTGTATGAATAAGGGAATGACAAAAGAACAGCTTGTCCTGGGCTTTACCAGAAGTCCTGAGTTTGTCGAAAAGTGCATTGAGGCAAGGATACTTCCTTACTGATGACAGGCGCCTGAAAGGCGGGAAATAACACTTTTGATAACGTAAAAAGAGCTTTTTCGAGAAAGAGAAGGCTCTTTTTATTTAGATTAATATTTTGTAACAAAAAGGGGAGAATGCTGATAAGGGGTATGGCAGGGTGATATAATAATATCGCGTTTTGTGTGTTAGGAGGTCCTGATGAACAAGAAGAGATCTTGCATCGGATATTTATGTCTTATACTGACAACGCTCTTGTTGTTGGGTCTCTATTCTGCGGACGTTTGCGCCTCCACGTACAGCTGCACCGTAACGGGATACTATGATCAGGAAGAAGCCAGAAGGATATATCCTCTTCTCGAACAGTGGCGTCATGATCCTGACGAAGCCTGGTACTGGCTCAGAAACGAAGATGATTCCGAAGAGTCCAGCGGTTTTTTGAGTCTTCCTAATCTCACCTACAGTTATAATCTCGAACAGATCGCCATGCAGAGGGCGGCGGAGTATATCCTTGCCAACAGTCACAACAGGCCTGACGGATCCAAGTTCAGCACTTTGACCTATAACGGATCTGTCGCAAAGGGTGAATGCCTCCTGAGGATGGTCCACAGCGATACTTTTACGGTTCAGGATGTTTTTGACGCCTGGAAGGAAACTGATGCGCCTTTTGCGGGGCAGGGGCACAGAAGGATCATGCTCGGCACTTATACCTATGTCGGCTCATCCAAGTTCACATATGACGGATTTGATTACTGGGTCCTGGAATTCGGCTACAGCAGCACCTGTTCCACGGGAACTTCCACGACTGCCTTTGTCGGCAATATGACAAGGACCCTCGACATAGATACGGATAAGATCAATCTTGAGGCAACGGCTTATCCTGATATAACTTCAGAAGTACTGTTCCTCGGCAATGACCCTTATGATCTTCCTGATGTTTCCGTCAGGATCAAGGTAAGGAATCAGTCGACTACCGCGGGTGTCAAGCTTTCAAGTGATCTCTATGACATAACGTGGTATTCCGAAGACGAATCGGTCGTAAGGATCGAGAACGGAAAACTTGTTCCCGTGAAGGAAGGAAATGCCGATGTTGTCGCAAGCATCGTATTTGACGGTGATATCACGGCTTCTGCTGAGATCAATATCACGGTAGATAAGCTCTCTCTTACTAATGCCTCCATATCGGACATAGAGGACAAGATCTATACAGGCGGAGAGATCCATCCCGAGCCTGCCGTTACGTTGAACGGGAAGCTCCTGACAAAGGGAGTTGATTATGATCTCTTCTACACCGGCTGCATTGATGCAGGTGAGGATAATAACGTATATATCAGCGGCAAGGGTAATTACAAAGGCCAGACGGTAACCGGGTTCAATATATTACCGAGGGATATATCGGAAGTACAGATCGAAGATATTGAAGACCTTGTATTTAACGACGGATATCAGCTTCCTTTCCTGTCGTTGACTTATAACGGCAGGGAGCTCACAACCGGCGATTATTCCAGGTCGGGATCGCCTCAGAAGAATGCAGGGACTTATCAGATAATCCTCACCGGAAAAGGCAACTTCACGGGAAGTACGGAGGTATCTTATAAGATCCTTCCGCAGAGTATCGCGGGGTGGACGACAGACGAGATAAAGGACAAGGAATATACGGGGAATGCGATTACTCCGAATTTCTGTGTTTACGGCAACGGATCGATCATAGAGCCTGAGAACTATACCGTCTCTTATTCGGATAATACGGAACCGGGAACGGCCGTTATAACCATCACGGGTATCGGAAACTACGAAGGAACGATAGAGAAGACTTTTGTTATCAGGAAGAGGGATATAAAGACGCTTGTTTTCGAGTATGAGGACGAGCTGGTCTATGACGGCGGAAACGAGCTGGAGCCGGATATTACAGTAAGCATGAACGGCGTTTCTTTGGTCAGGGAAGAGGACTTCGAGGTCTCCTATTCCAATAACGTGAATGCCGGCACGGGTAAGATCACGGTGACAGGAACGGGAAGGTTCACGGGGTCGGAAACGTTCGACTTTACGATCGAAGAGAAGGATATCGGGGAGCTTTCCATGGATCCTGTCGGGGCCCGGATCTATACGGGTCAGGAGATCACTCCGGATATAGTCATAAAGGACAGGGAAAAGACCCTGACGCAGGGAGAAGATTACGAAGTCTCTTTTGAGGATAATACGGATACAGGAACGGCCGTTATCGATATCACCGGTATTGGAAACTACAAGGGATCGATAACCGGGTCTTTCGTGATCGGGGCAAAAGATATAGGCGGGATGGAACTGCCGATCATAGAGGACATTGTTTTCGAGAACAGGCAGATAAAGCCTGAGTTCGAAGTGACAGTTGATTCTCTTGTACTTCTCGAATACGTCGATTACGAACTCTCCTACGGGGAGAACCTTAACGCGGGAGAAGGAACCGTAACTATCACGGGCAAGGGTAACTACGAAGGCGTAAAGGAGATAAGCTTCCTTATCCTGAGCAGGTCTATTGATATATCGGAAGCGGCGGTCGGAGAAAGCTTCGAGTATACAGGCGCGCAGATAAAGCCTGACGTGACAGTTGTCTGTGACGGAACTGAGCTTATAAACGGAACGGATTTTGAAGTATCTTACGGAACTAACATCAATGCGGGCTCAGGAACTGTTGTTATTACGGGTACCGGGAATTACGCTTCCGAGATCACGCTCGAATTCGAGATCACTCCTAAGGATATAGAAGGTTCCGGGATATCTGAGATACCTTCCGAGATCTTTACTGGTGACAATATTGAACCGGAATTTACGGTAACCTCAGATGGTATTGAACTTATCAGAGGAACCGATTATGAAGTATCCTTCGAAGATAATGTTAACCCTGGCACCGCAAGAGTCCTGATCGAAGGCAAGGGAAATTACAAAGGCAGCATAGAGACCACATTTATCATCAATGCAAAAGACCTGTCTGTCCTGACGGTCGAACCGATCAAGGCGCAAAGATTTATCGAGGGCGAAGAGTGCTGTCCTGAGGTCGTCATAAGAAACGGCGATTATGTTCTCGTAAAGGACGTGGACTTCGAGATCACTTATGAAGGAAACGATCAGATAGGTGACGCGACGGCAAGGATAACCGGCATAAACGATTACACCGGCGAACTGACCCTGTATTTCAGGATCGCAAAAGAGACCGTCTACGATCTTACTATTGATGAGATCGATCCGGTGACCTACACGGGAGAAGTCTTTGAGCCTTCTGTTACCGTTCGGGACGGCGAAGACATACTTACCGAAGGAACCGATTACACGGTATCTTATGATAATGATCCTGATGTCGGCACGCATACGGTAACTGTTGCGGGCAAAGGTGATTACGCGGGCGAGATCTGCGCCACGTTCGACATACTTCCGAAAGACATCGGAAGAATCGATGTCACGGGCATCGCTGATTCAAAGACGTATACGGGGTCGGAACTTACGATAGAACCGCAGATCCTCTTTAACGGGACGGAACTTACTGAAGGCAAAGACTATAAGATAAGCTACGCGGATAATATCAACGCGGGCACTGCTTCGTACAGCATATACGGTACGGGCAATTTCTCCGGAAATATCGACGGCACTTTCGTGATCGATCCGAAGTCCGCGGATGAACTCGACATAGAAGATATCGCGCCTCAGATCTACACCGGAAATGTCCTTACACCTGAAGTTTCCGTAAAAGACAACGGCAGGGAGCTTAAGGCCGGCGAAGACTATATCCTCACATATGACGATCCGGTCGGTTCGGGAACCTATGAGGTTACCTTGGAAGGTACCGGCAATTACGAAGGCGAGCGGGTTCTTCTGTTCGAGGTCACACCCAGGGACATCGACGGCCTTGATATAGAAGATATCGCTGACAAGACCTACACCGGATATCCCATATCGCCTGTTCCGGTATTATCTTACGGCGGCGCCGCGCTATCCTCCTCCGACTATGTCATCTCTTATTCCTCCAATCTCGAAAAGGGTGAAGCATCGATCCTGATAGAGGGCAAGGGCAACTTCTGCGGAAGCACGACTGTGACGTTCAACATAGTTGCTTTTGACATAGGAAGCCTCGAGATAAAGGGCCTTTCCGAAAAGACATACACGGGCAGTGAGATAATGCCGCAGGTCAAGGTACAATACGGCGACATCATCCTTGAAAAAGACAGGGATTATTTTGTAACTTACGAAAACAATGTAAACGTCGGTCCTGCCGAAGTTACGGTCACGGGCATGGGCAACTTCGAAGGCATCCTCGAAGGCACTTTCATGATAAATGCCAGGAGCATAGAAGACATGACCGTTGATCCTGTCTCCGACATGATCTACACGGGATCCGAGATCATCCCTCCGGTCGTGCTCAGATGGGAAGACGTTGAACTTGTTTTCGATACGGATTATAAGGTCTATACGGTAAACAGCATTGATACCGGATCTTATGACCTGACGGTCGAAGGCTGCGGAAATTTCTGCGGAGTCCTTCATACCACGTTCAACATCGTGGCAAAGGACGGGACGCCGTTAAAGATCGATGAATTACCACAGGCAACATATAAAGGATCGCCCATAACTCCTTCCGTAGTGATCAGGGACAAGGACAAGATCCTTACGGACAGGGATTATGACCTGACATATGAGAACAATGTAAATGCCGGCGAGGGAAAGATCAAAGTAAGCTTCAAGGGCAATTACACGGGCGAATCGGAAGTTTCTTTCGTGATCCTGCCGAAGGACGTATCGGGCCTTACGATCGACGACATAGAAGACATCGTATATACGGGATCTTCGATAGTTCCTTCCGTTACGGTGAGGGACGGGGAGACCGTAGTAAGCCCGGACGATTATGACATATTCTTCTCGAACCATACGAATGCCGGCGAGGCGGGAATAAGGATCGAAGGAAAGAACAACTATAAGGGTACGGTATCGTTATCGTTCAGGATCGATCCCAAGGACATGTCGGACTTCAGCATCAAGGGTGCCGAAGAAGAGATGACGTATACCGGAAAAGAGATAACGTTTGACTTTGTTGTGACGGGGGATAATACCGAGCTCATCAAGGACCAGGACTTCAAGGTCGAGTATAGTTCGAATATCAACGCAGGAACCGCCACATATAAGATCACGGGTATCAACAACTACAAGGGAACCGTTGAAGGAAGCTTCGTGATAGTTCCGAAGGACATCTCTCTTGCAGATATCGCGAAGATCTCCGACAAGGCCTTCACGGGCGGATATATCTGTCCTGATGTCTATGTAACGGATGAGGGAACTGTCTTGAAGGAAGACGAAGACTACAAGGTATCATTCAGCGACAACAAAAAGGTCGGATCGGATGCGTCGGTAACAGTCACGGGTAAGGGAAACTACGAAGGTTCCAAGACCGTGACGTTCAAGATAGTCAAGGCAAAGATAAAAGATCTCAGCATAAGCCAGATATCCGATAAGGATTATACGGGGTCCGAGATCAGTCCGAAGCCGAAGGTCAAGAACGGAAGCATTACTCTTACCGAAGGAACGGATTACAGCCTTACATATAAGAACAACACTGATCCGGGACAGGCGACTGTCACGATAACCGGCATGGGAAATTATGAGGGGAAGAAGGATATCACGTTCAAGATCAAGGATATCCCGGTAACTCCGCCTCCGCCGACGCCTGTCGTAACGGTTACTCCGGAGCCTGAGCCTGAGACACCGGACAACAAGGAAGGCATCAGGGGATTTGTTGAAAGGCTCTATGATTATGTCTTAGGAAGGCCTTCGGAACCGGGCGGAATAGATTACTGGACAGATGAACTCTACTGCTTCAGACAGACGGGCGCCCAGGTCGCCATCGGTTTTATTGACAGTCCTGAGTTTAAGGGAAGGAACAAGACGGAAAGTGAGTTTGTCGATATACTGTACCGTACCTTCTTCGGACGTGAGCCTGATGACGAGGGAAAGAAGTTCTGGATGTCGCAGCTGTCATCGGGAGTCATGACGAGACATGAAGTCGCGATGGGCTTTATCGACTCGCAGGAGTGGGCCGATACCTGTGCGTCTTACGGTATAAGATCGGGCGGATCATACTCGCCGAAGGTAAATATTGCTCCTTCGGATCTTACGTACGGATTTGTCGAGAGGATGTATCTGACGGCCCTCGGAAGAGGATTTGATCAAAGCGGCAGAGACCACTGGGCAAATGCTCTCGCCAACTTCAAGTTAACGGGCGAAGCCGTAGGCGTAAGCTTCTTCTTAAGTGACGAGATGAAGGGCTATGACTTAAGCGATGAAGAGTTCCTGGAAAGGCTCTATCTGACATTCATGGACAGACCTTCCGATCCTGACGGCAAGAAATACTGGCTGAACTGCATGAAGAACAACATGACCAGGGAACAGGTCGTTCTCGGATTCACGAGAAGCCCTGAGTTCGTGGAAAAATGTATCGAAGCAAGGATCCTTCCTTACTGATGCGGCGGTAAATTGTGCTTTAAGCACAATGATAAAGGTTTCTCATCCTGTGGTCTTGGTGTATCTGATCTTTTTAATATGCTATAATAAGACGTTAATCAAGTTTGGATCCCGGAGGGGCAATATAGATGAAAAGAGCATTAATAACAGGAATCACAGGTCAGGACGGTTCATATCTGGCTGAACTTCTCTTGGAGAAGGGCTATGAGGTATACGGTATCGTAAGGCGTAAGAGCGTCGCAGATTACGGTAATTCCAATCACCTGGTCGGCAAGGTAACGTTTATCTATGCCGATATGACAGACCCGATCTCCCTTATCTCGGCCATGAGGATATCCCAGGCTGACGAAGTATATAATCTGGCTGCACAGTCGTTCGTGGCTACATCATGGGAGCAGCCGATCGCGACTGCCAATATCGATGCCGTCGGCGTGACCAACATGCTCGAGGCAATAAGAACTGTTAAGCCTGAAGCAAAGTTCTATCAGGCATCCACATCAGAGATGTTCGGTCTCGTTCAGGAAGTTCCGCAGCGCGAGACGACTCCTTTCTACCCGAGATCACCTTACGGCGTAGCCAAGCTCTACGGCCACTGGATCACAAAGAACTACAGAGAGAGCTACGGAATGTTTGCATGTTCCGGTATCCTCTTCAACCACGAATCGGAAAGACGCGGCATCGAATTCGTCACGAGAAAGATCACGAATACGGCTGCCAAGATCAGCCTCGGCCTTACGGATCATCTGGAACTCGGCAACCTGAGCTCCAAGCGTGACTGGGGTCATTCCAAGGATTATGTAAGAGCCATGTGGCTCATGCTCCAGGCAGATAAGCCTGATGATTATGTTGTTGCAACAAGCGAGACAAGAACAGTCCGTGAATTCTGCGAGATCGCCTTCAGAGAGCTCGGTATCGAACTCGAGTGGAAGGGCGAAGGCGTAAATGAGACAGGTGTTGACAAGAAGACCGGGAAGGTCGTCGTTAAGGTCAACCCCAAGTTCTTCCGTCCGGCGGAAGTCGATCTTCTCATCGGCGATCCGACCAAGGCCGAGACAGTACTCGGCTGGAAGCGCGAGATAGATTTTGCAGAACTCGTTAAGCGCATGGTAAGAAACGATCTCGAGATCGTAAAGAAGGAAAACGGACTTAACTGATGAGAACACTTGTAGTAGGTGCGAACGGCTTTGCCGGAACATACTTAAGACATGAACTCGAAGATAACGGATACGAAGTCTTCGGTGTTGATGTCGTTTCCGATAATGACAACGTAAGGATCGTCGACATGCTCGATCCCGAGAAGGCTTATGACCTCATTGACGAACTTAAGCCCGACATCATCTTCAATCTCGCGGGACAGGCTGCTCCGAGCATCTCGTGGGAGAAGGTCCTTCTTACGATGCACCTCAATATCGATATCTCCGTAAATATACTCGAGGCAGTCCGCAAGTGCTGTCCGAAGTGCCGCGTGATGCTGATCGGCTCGGCCAATCAGTATGACGGATCGAAGGCAAAGGACGGAGTCATCTCGGAGGAAACTCCCTTGAACTGCACGTCACCTTATGACGTGTCGAAGAATGCGCAGGAAGACCTGGTCTTCCTTATGGCAAAGAAGTATGATCTCAACGTTATCATGACGAGATCTTTTAATCACATAGGACCCGGACAGAAGACGGGATTTGTTGTCTCCGATTACTGTAAGAGGATCGCAGATCTCGAGAGAGGGAAGATCGATACGTTCACCTTCGGCAATCTCGATTCATGGCGCGATTTTTCCGATGCCAGGGATGTCGTAAGAGCATACAGGCTCCTTGCCGAAAAGGGCGAGAAGAACGGGATCTATAACGTGGGATCCGGCAAGAGCATCTATATCAGGGATCTTATCGGAAAACTCATGGAAGCAAGTCCCGCCGCCATGGCAAAAGTAACGCTTCCGCCACGTCTGGACGATAATGAACTGGTCCATATCAGGGCCGATATAACTAAGCTCCGGGAGGCCACGGGATTTGAACCGGAGCATGATGTTTTCGAGACGGTGAAGGAAGTGCTCGAAGACTTTAGGAGAGGAAACGGTTGATGTTTAAAGAGATTTGGGATTATCGCCAGATGATCATTAGCCTTGTCAGGAAGGACCTGCGCGGACGCTACAAAGGTTCCGTTCTGGGCTTTCTGTGGACATTTTTGAATCCTCTGTTCCAGATCCTCGTCTACTCATTCGTCTTTGCGGTAATCCTTCCGACCGGTATGGATAAGTACTATCTCTTCCTTACGGTCGCGCTCATACCGTGGATCTTCTTCCAGGCATCGATCACGGGCGGATCCACTTCGGTCCTCTCCCAGAAGGACCTGGTAAAAAAGATATATTTCCCGAGGGAAGTCCTGCCGATATCTTATGTCACGAGCTGTTTTGTCAACATGCTCCTCTGCTTTATCGTCGTTTTTGCAGTCGTCATCATATCGGGAACGAAGATCCTTCTTCTCGGCATACTCTATCTTCCGGTCATTATGATCATCGAATATATCCTGGCTCTGGGAATTGCCATGATCACGTCGGCACTGACTGTCTACTTCAGGGATGTGGAGCATATCCTGAGCATCATCTCGATGATCTGGATGTACCTGACGCCTGTCGTCTATCCTAAGGAGAGATACGACAATCTCCCGCCGAAGATCAAGTTCGTCATGACTCACATCAATCCCATGACACCTGTGATAAACGCATACAGAACTATACTTTACGAATCAAAGCTGCCAGACATGTCGACGCTCCTGGAGGCTCTGGGCCTCGGAGTCTTCTTCCTCGTTGCGGGTTTCTTCGTTTTCGGAAAGCTCAAGAAGCACTTTGCGGAGGAACTTTGATATGGCAGAGAATTCGATCGTGATCAAAGATCTGACAAAGAAGTTCAAGGTTTACTTCGACAAGGGCCAGAGCTTCAAGGAGAGGATCCTCTTCAGGGGAAGGAACCGTCACGAGGACCGTGTCGTCCTGGACGGCATCTCGCTTACGGTCAAAAAGGGCGAAGCAGTGGGCCTCATAGGTCACAACGGCTGCGGCAAGTCCACGCTCCTCAAGCTCATGACGAGGATCTTGTACCCGGATAAGGGAACCATCGACGTCAAGGGCCGAGTATCGAGCCTCATTGAACTTGGCGCAGGCTTCCACCCTGACATGAGCGGCAGGGAAAACATATACACGAACGCATCCATCTTCGGCCTCTCGAAAAAGGAGATCGACCGCCGTCTTGACGACATCATCGCCTTCTCGGAGCTCGAGGAATTTATTGATAACCCGGTAAGGACATATTCTTCCGGCATGTACATGAGGCTCGCGTTCTCGGTAGCGATCAACGTCAATGCCGACGTGCTCCTCATAGACGAGATCCTCGCGGTCGGCGACACGAACTTCCAGGCAAAATGCTTCTCGAAGCTTCAGGAGATCAAGGCCAAGGGAACGACGATCGTCATCGTATCGCATTCGCTTGAACAGATCGAGGCGTTCTGTGACAGGACGGTCTGGATCAACGACGGCAAGATCGTAGCTGACGGCCTCCCGAGAGACATCCATCCGGAGTATCTCGACTACATGGGACAGCTCCGTAACGACCAGCTGAAAAAAGAAAAGGCCAGGGAAGAAGATTCCGCAAAAGAAGAGTCCGGCGAAGAAGAGACCGAAGAAAAAGAGGAAGACAAGAAGAGATTCGGAAACGGCGACGCGAAGATCACGAACGTTAAGATCCTCGATAAGGACGGCGAAGAAAAGACGGTCTTCCATGTCGGTTCCAAGATCACGATCCGTGTTACCTTCAAGGTCAAAAAGAAGATCGAGGATGCCGTCTTCGGCGTAGGCATATTCAGGAACGACGGCGTCTACTGCTACGGCACGAACACGAGGATCGACAGGCTCCCGAAGTTCGATATCGAGAAGGACGGAGTCCTTGAGATCGAGATGCCCGTGGTCGATCTCCTCCCTGGAAAATACCTGGTGGATCTTGCCATACAGAGCGGGAACTGGGTTCCGGTCGATTACTATAAGGAAGCATGTTCCTTCGAGACATATTCCAAGCGCGAAGACTGCGGCATAGTAAGGATCAACCAGACCTGGCATTTACCCGAAGATATAAGAAAGGAATGATCAACAATGAAGATTGCGCTTCTTACGACCCAGATACCTTTTGTCAAAGGCGGAGCCGAGATGCACGTCAATAATCTCAGGAAGGCCCTCGAAGAACATGGTCACGAAGTCGAGATCATAAATATTCCTTTTAACGATAACCCGATATCCAGAGTCGAAGATCACATCGTCGCCATGAGGCTCCTGAACGTGAGCGAGTCATGGGCGGGCCGGATCGATCTCGCGATCGGCATGAAGTTCCCCGCCTATCTCATCCCGCACCCGAACAAGGTCATGTGGATACTTCATCAGCACAGGCAGGCGTACGACTTATTCGACACTGAGTTTTCGAGCATAAGGAGCGACGCCGAAGGCCTCAGGATCAAGGATATCATCACGAATGCCGACGTTAAGTACATATCGGAGGCCAAGCACGTCTACGCCAATTCCGGCAACGTCGCCGCGAGGCTCAAGCGCTACTGCGGGCTCGACTCCACGCCTCTCTACCACCCGTGCCCGGACATGGACAAGTTCTACTGCAAGGAGTCCGAAGACTACCTTCTCATGCCAAGCAGGGTCAACTCCACCAAAAGGCAGTTCCTTGCCCTCCGCGCCCTCTCGAAAACAAAATCGGACATCAAGCTCTACATTGTCGGAGCCGCCGATACCGTCAAGGTCAGGGAGGAACTCATCAAGAACATAAGCGAGTACGGACTCAAAGACCGTGTCAGGTATTTTGACTTCGTATCGCAGGAAGAAAAGATCAATATGTACGCGAACTGCCGCGGCGTCGTCTTCATCCCGAAGGACGAGGACTACGGCTACATCACTCTCGAAGCCATGGCATCGTCCAAGCCCGTCATCACGGCCAAAGACAGCGGCGGCCCTCTGGAGTTCGTCACCGACGGCGAGAACGGATTTATCTGTGAGCCTGATTCGGATTCGATCGCAGAGGCGATGGACAAGCTCGGATCGGATAAGGACAAGGCGATCAGTATGGGCGAGGCCGCGAAAAAGAAGATAACCGATATGGACATTACATGGGACCACGTTGTAAAGGAGCTCTTGAAGTATGCAAACTAAGGAAAAAGTCTCAAGGATAATAGAAGAGATCGAAGATAAGAACGTCGTTGCGGTAAGTCACGAGAACGAATCCGACAAAGGCGAGGGCTCGAAGCACATGTTCGATGACCTGATCCTCGGCGCCAACCTCATCTCAGGCGAGGACTCGGCCCTGCGTGTCGAGCTCGGTGAAGCAAATGCGCATATCGATACGACGCTCGAAAGGCAGTTCGGCGGAAACAAGCTTAGCGCAGGCATCAAGCGCTTCATCTGGAAGATACTTGCCAAGATCAACAGACCCATGTTCGCAGAGCAGAACATAATGAACCACCACCTTGTCGCGTCCCTTAACGAACTCAACAGGATGAGGGGCGAGCATGAGGCCGAGATAGTCAATCTCCGTAATGCCGTAATGAAGCTCAATATACAGAATACGTACCTGTCCAAGAAGAGCGCCGAACTTCAGAATGCGATGGAGGAAGCAGGCATCTCCTGCGGAGGCGGAATGTCCGACTTCGAATACGAGAGCTTTGAGGCGTATTTCAGAGGCGACGAAGAGACGATCAAGGACAAGCTCTCGGTCTATGTCCCGTACTTCAAGGAGCAGGATGCACCGGTCCTCGAGATCGGAAGCGGAAGAGGGGAATTCCTCGAGCTCCTCAGGGAGAACGGCATCAAGGCGAGCGGCATCGACATGTTCAAGCCTTTTGTCAATAAGTGCTTAAGAAAGGACCTCGACGTCCAGTACGGTAACGGCATCACACTGATGAAGACGATCCCGGGCGATACCCTCGGAGGAGTATTTGCGGCCCAGGTCGTCGAGCACATCTCGAACGACGATGTCATCACGCTCTACAGGGAATCATACAGAGTCCTTAAGGAGGGCGGTTACTGCATCTTCGAGACGCAGAATCCGTGCTGCGTATCGATCTTTACGAATGCATTCTACATCGATCCTTCCCACAAGAAGCCGATCCATCCTTACTATCTCGAATATATCGCAAGACTCGTCGGATTTACCGACGTAAAGATCGCTTTTGCCGAGAAATCCAGGGCAGACGGCAACATCCCTCAGATCAAATCCGATGCTATCGAGAATCTTGACGAGGTCAACGAAGCGATCACCAAGCTGTCTGAGAAGATGTATGGCTGCCAGGACTACGCGATAATCGCAAGGAAATAAGGAGAACAGGATGAAAAAACTCGGGTTTGTTGTTCCGTGGTACGGTGAGAACATTCCGGGAGGCGCCGAGATGGAGCTTCGCGGTGTGACTTCGCACCTTCATGAAGCAGGAGTCGAGCTCGAGATCCTCACCACATGCGTAAAACAGTTCGACAGCGACTGGAACGAGAATTACCACAAAGAAGGAAAGACAGTCGAAAACGGTATCACCGTGATTAGATTTCCCGCAGGAAAAAGAGACTCTTCCGGATTCGACAGGGTCAACAGGATACTGATGCGCGGCAGGGTGCCGAAGATCCCAGACCAGGAGATATTCTTCCGGGAGATGATAAACAGCCCGAAGCTCTACGAATATATGGAGCAACATAAGGATGGCTACAGCCTTTTCGTATTCATCCCCTATATGTTCGGAACGACCGTGAACGGTATCAGGATCTGTCCCGAAAAGTCAGTTGTCATCCCTTGTTTTCACGACGAATCCTATGCACACATGGACGTCCTCAAAGATGTCTTTAAAAACGTCAATGGGTTCGTGTTCAACGCCAAGCCCGAGCAGGAACTGGCGGAGAGGCTTTTCGAGATAGAGGGAGCAAACAAGATCGTCATGGGAATAGGCGTCGACTGCGGCCTTACAGGCGATGCGCAAAGGTTCAGGGAAAAATATAAGATCGACTGCCCGTTCATCCTCTATGCGGGTCGCAAGGACGAAGGCAAGAACGTTCACACGCTCGTGAAGTATTTTGACGAATATATTAAGCGCAATCCTTCCTTCATGAAGCTCGTCCTGATCGGGGGCGGAAAGATCGATCTTCCGGACAGCGACAGGTTCATCGATCTCGGTTTTGTCGATCCGCAGGACAAGATCGACGCGGAGGCGGCATCGCTCCTTTTGTGCCAGCCGTCCAAGAACGAGAGTTTCTCCCTCGTCATAATGGAGAGCTGGCTCGGCAAAAGGCCCGTTCTCGTGCATGAGGACTGTGCCGTGACAAAGAACTTCGTGATCGAATCAAACGGCGGATTGTATTTTAAAAATTTCCTTGATTTCGAAGGTGCGGTAAACTACATAAGAGACAACGTTTCCGTTTCAGATCAGATGGGCATGAACGGATATGAATACGTTAACAGCATGTTCGACTGGGATGTCGTGACGAATAAATATATCGAATTCTTCAAGCTTTGTACGGAGGCTTCAAATGGATAACACTGTAGACATAGAGAAGATCATGGAAAGTATCCGCGACGAGATCGTGAGGACAGGCAAGGACAAGGAGCCTCTGTTCTTTGAAGACGTGTAATCGACAAAGCGTAACGGCGACCTCGACGAAGCGATCGACTACATCTCCTATAACTACGAAGTCCAGCCATATGAGCCTCTTCCGGGCAACAGGATCAAGGTCTTCTTCAAGAAGGTCATCCGCAAGATCACGGGCTTTTTCATCCTCCCGGTCGTAAGGCAGCAGAACACCCTGAACTACTATTACTACAGGATCTCCGAGACGATCGGCGAAGTAAAGAGTGACAACGTGGAACTTAAGAAAAGGGCAGATGATCTCGAGAAGAGGATCAGAGCTCTCGAGCAGAAGAAGGGCTGATGACATGGACGTAAGAAAAGTACTCGAAGACAGATTCGAAGCGTCTGTAAAAGACCTTCCCGACATCAGGATCGAACCTTTTGACGCTGTTCCCGTCTCATACCAGAACGAAGGAACGGCAGGCTCGATCAAGCACTGCGTCGAATACATCAGAAAGAACCGCGGGATCACTTATAACGGTATCGGCAAAAAGGGCAGGATCGTAAGAAAATTCCTGTCATTCTGGGTCGATCCGATGGTCGCGCAGCAGAACAACATCGACAGAAATTTCACGGTGGCGCTCCTCGAGCTCTTCAAGCTCTACCGCGAAAGAGAAACTCTCTATAACAGGATCAACGCACTCGAAGCAGAGGTCTGCAGACTGGAGTCAGAAACATGAAGCTTTACCAGGTACTGACAACTCTGTCCTTCGGTGACGCGGTAAGTAACGACGCCCTCGCCATAATGGACCTCCTGAACAAAAACGGCTTCAAGGTAAACACCTACGCCGAGCACATCGACACGCGTCTCACCTCCGTCGACGGCGTCAAGGAGATCAATCAGCTTCCGAAGCTTAATGACGACGACATCATGATCTACCACCTCTCGACCGGAACGGATCTTAACAGGAAGATCAAGTCCATGGGCGGCCGCAAGCTCCTTATCTACCACAACATCACGCCGCCGAAGTTCTTCGCCAAGTACTCGGGCCTGACCGCCAGACTCTGCTCGAAGGGCAGAGGTGAAGTCCAGAGCCTCAAGGACACGTTCGAAGGCGTCCTCTGCGTATCCGACTATAACAGGGAAGACCTTCTCGACATGGGATACAGATGCCCCATGGCTGTAAGGCCTATCCTCATCCCGTTCAAAGACTATGACAAGACTCCCGATCAGGAGATAATCGAAAAATACAGTGACGGCATCAAGAATGTCGTATTCGTAAGCCGCATCGCCCCGAACAAAAAACAGGAAGACCTCATCTCCATGATGAGCGCCTACAAAAAGATGTACGGCGACAGCATAAGGCTCTTTATCGTCGGCAACCCCAAAGGTCTCGAAAACTACGACAAGCGCCTCAAAGATTACGCCAAGCTCCTTGACCTGGACAACGTGATCTTCACGGGCCAGGTGTCTTTCCCTTCGATCCTCGCCTATTACAGGATCGCTGATGCTTTCGTCTGCATGAGCGAACACGAAGGATTCGGAGTACCTCTCATCGAAGCCATGTACTTCAAGGTCCCGATCCTTGCCGCAGCCAATGCGGCCGTTCCCGACACCCTCGGCGGAAGCGGCATCCTCACCGTAAACGATGATCCCAAGAGATCGGCTTTCCTCCTTCACGAGCTCCTTTACGACGAGGACATCCGCAAAGAAGTGATCGAAGGCCAGAACACGAGACTTACGAGCTTCTCCTACGAGAAGGTATCGGCTCTCTTTATGGAGCAGCTCCAAAGATTCATAAGAGGTGAAGCAGTATGAAGATCTGTTTTGTAGTCCAAAGATACGGTGACGAAGTAAACGGCGGAGCGGAAGTCCACGCCAAACAACTCGCCGAGCACGTCAATTCCCTGACAGATCACGAAGTCGAAGTCGCCACCACCAAAGCGATCGACTATGTCACCTGGAAAAATGAATACGAAAACGACGAAGAGATCATAAACGGCATCAAAGTCCGCCGCTTCCCTGTCATCAACGAGCGCAATACCGAGGTCTTCAACAGATACTCCTCCAAGATCGCCTCAGGCGAACACACCATGGAAGAGTACGAGGAATGGATGAGACTCCAGGGTCCCGAGACCCCTGCTCTCATCACTTGGCTGCGCGAAAACAGGGACAATTACGACTGCTTTGTCTTCATGACATACCTCTACTACACGACATACTTCGGCCTTAAGGAGATTGGCAAGAAGGCCGTTCTCATCCCCACCGCCCACGACGAGTGGACGCTGCACCTGCCCCTTTTCGAGAAGATTTTTACGCTTCCCGGGGCTTTCTTCTACAACACGACAGAGGAAAAGGAGCTCGTCAACACGTATTTTTCGACAGGGAACATTCCTGACAACAAAGGCATCGGAGGCGTCGGAGTCGAGGTTCCTTCCAATGTCGACGCCGCTTCCTTCAGGGCAAGTCACAACATCGAAGGCGACTTCATGGTCTACATCGGAAGGATCGACGAGAACAAGAACTGTCCCGAACTCTTCCGGTACTTCCGTGAATACAAGGACCGCCACAAGTCCTCCGACCTCAAACTCGTGCTTGCCGGAAAAGAGATCGTCAAGGTCCCTGAAGCGCCCGACATCATCCCTCTGGGCTTCGTGTCCGAGGAAGACAAGTTCAATGCCATCGCCGCATCGCGATTCCTGATCCTTCCCTCTCAGTTCGAGAGCCTCTCGATCGTTGTCCTTGAAGCGATGATGCTCAAAAAGCCCGTTCTCGTCAACGGCCGTTGCGATGTCCTCGAAGCGCACTGCCTCAAGAGCAACGCCGGACTATACTACACCGACTATCTCGAGTTTGAAGGCTGCACCGATTATCTCCTCGGTCACCCCACCGAGTGCTCCATCATGGGCGAAAACGGCATCTCCTACGTAGAATCCAACTACAGCTGGGAAGGCATCGTTCAAAGGCTCGACGGCATCATGAGAGACGTCGCCCTCAAGGCTACCTGATCCCGGGCTGGTGTCTCTCTGTAAAAATATGGGGAATTCTTGTAAATCCTTTACAAGAAACAGCCATATTTTTACAGTCAGCAAAATTGAGAGTTTCCTGTAATTTATTGAACAGAAGACTGAGAAACAGAGGATTTGTCGGGATTTCATATTAATTGTCGATTCTTTGATGATTCGGAAAAAGTATAATCCCAATATGAAAAGCAAAGAATCGATTATCATCAAGATAGCTTATCTTTCCGAGCTCAGGAGCAAGCTTCCTTCGGGATACATATACGCGAATTCGGTAGTTCAGATGGAAGACTCAGGCAGTGGGGAATGGACTGACGGAAAAAGGCACCATCTTTCCTTGAACTCGGAAAGGGGGAGGCGGGTCGCAAAGGGGATCCGCCTGAGGATGGATATCGACAGGCGCATAAAGGAACTGGAATCTTATTGGAGAACTAATTATAAAGGCAAGATCCCTGATAAGAAGGATTTCACGGTGAAGGTTGCCAGCCCGTGCGGGATGAACGGTGCTTTCTTTCGCAGGGCGAAGCAGGAAAGTAACGATATGGCGCACAGATCGTCTTTTGTTTACAAGGGAGTCTGTTACAGATCGAAGAATGAAGTTATAGTGGCCGAGATCCTGGATGAGCTTGGACTGGAGTTCAAATATGAACCCAAGGTCGTTCTGGACAACGGGCAGATCGTGTACCCGGACTTTCTGGTGAACATAGCCGAAGCGGACAGGTGCTTTATTATCGAGATACAGGGCATGATGAATGACGCCAAGTATCTGACGAATGCCATTCAAAAGGAGAGTGCCTATTTCCAACACGGATTCAGGGACGGGAAGGAGATACTGTTCTTCAAGTCGGGGACTGACAGTATGGATTTTGATGCTTTCAGACTTCTTGTGGAAGCCGTTACGGAGGCCAACATCAAAGAGGCTTTTAAGATCTCCTGACGACAGGGAGGATATATTCCCTTACTGCCTTTGCAAAGCCGTCGTCCTTACAGTCTGAGGTTATGTAGTCGCAGGCATCAAGGATCTCTTTTCTGCTGTTTCCCATTGCTATCGAGTGTGAAGCCATTTCCAGCATCGACAGGTCGTTCTCGTTATCGCCTATGGCGAAGGTGTTCTCCCGTGGGATGCCGAGCATGTCAGCGAGACGGAGAAGGCCGTTTCCCTTGGAGGATCCAATGTTCATGAGGTCGAAGAAATCGCCTGTCGAGGCGACGCTCTCGATGTCTTTGCGGGAACGGAGCTCTCTTGTTGTCTTCTCATCTGCGCCTACGACGAGTATCTTGCTGAAGGGAGGAAGGGTGTTCCTGTCAAGAAGGGTCCTGTCCAGAAGGAAGAAACTGACTTGCTCTTCTTTGGGGACTGTCTTGTTGTAGCCTTCGAAGAACTTGCGCCTCTTGCTATCCGGGGCAAAGTAGATGCCTTCGCCCGAGTAGCCTGCGCAGTCTATGCCGCGGTCAAGAAGGATCCTGAATATCTCCCTTACGGTATCTTCCTTCATGTTGTTCGGAAGGATCTCGGTCATGGACGAAGGATCGTAGAAGGCACCGCCGTTACTTGTTATGCAGGGCACGTCGATATCAAGGTCCCTTACATACTTGCTGACGAGGAAGGACGTCCTGCCGGTTGCGAGCGTGAAGGCCACGCCTGCCTCGCGGAGCTCCTTGATGGCCTTTCTGTTTTCCTCGGAGACTTCCTGACCCGTGACGAAGAGCGTGTAGTCCATGTCAGATGCCACAAGATAGCGATACTTCATAATTACCTCATTTGTTGAACTTTTATCTTTTCAATAGGGTATAATAACAGACGAACGCTTTGCAATAGAAAAGGGGCGGAAAATGAAAAGAACAGCAGTTATAATGGCAGGCGGCGGCGGGACCAGATTCTGGCCGGTATCAAGGATGTCGACACCTAAGCAGCTCGTCAAGCTTACGGGATCCGACGTTATGATCAACGAGACGATCAAGCACTACGAGCATGTTATAGGAAGGGAATCGACCTTTATAGTAACGAACGAGAAACAGGCAAAACTCCTGGACAAGGTACTCTTTCCGGAAGTGGACAGGTCCCAGATCCTTATCGAGCCTGTACAGAGAAATACGGCGCCGTGCATCATATATGCGGCGATGACACTTAAGAAGCTTTACGGCGATGCCCTCATGGCAGTGCTTCCGGCGGATCACCATATCTCGGATATCAAGGAATATGAGCGTGTCCTGGACATCGCGTTCAAGACGGCGGAGGCCACGGATAAGATAGTAACGATAGGCATCTGGCCTACTTTTGCATCAACGGGCTACGGCTATATCAGGTTCTCGACGAATCCGGTGGAGCCGGGAAGCGAGGTCTATTACCTGCGCCGTTTTGTCGAGAAGCCGCGCGAGTCGGTTGCCAAGGAGTATATCCAGTCAGGCAAGTATCTGTGGAATTCCGGAATGTTTATCTGGAAGGCGTCCGTCATACTTGATGCTTTCAAGGAATTTCTCCCGGACACTTATAAGAAGATGGAAGAGATATACGACACGTTGAGGACCCCGGGCGAGGAAGAAGCCATCAGGCGGGTCTATCCGGAGCTCGAGAAGATCTCGATCGACTACGGCATCATGGAGAAGGCATCGGATGTTTACTGCATCCCTGCGGAGTTCGGCTGGAACGACGTCGGCTCGTGGGATGCCCTCGACTCGGTGTTCCCTCATGACGAAGACGACAATGTCGTTGTGGGAAGTTTTGAAGGCATCGACACGGAAGGATCGGTCATCTTCAACAAGTCGAACGACAAGGTCATAACGACGATTGGCGTGAAGGATCTCGTCATAGTCCAGACGGAAGACTCTATCCTCGTGTGCTCCAAGGAGCAGGCTCAGGACGTCAAGCTCATGGTCGACCGGCTTAAGGAAAAGGGCAGGGACGATCTTCTCTGAGACTTTTATACTTTTCGAAAAAAATAACGTAAGCTGTCTTATCCCTGCGAGAAAGGCAGCTTATAAATTGCGGTACAGCGGCTGATTACAAAATTGTAAGGATACCTGCGGCTTTGTAAGTAAAACAAATGGAAAGGAAACCCCCCGGAAGTACATAATCTTAAGCGTAGAAAGAAGATTAAAAGAGCGGATGCCGTTTAACGTGGACGGGGGATAAGCCCGGGCCGCACCGCAAAGTGCGGCAGCAAGGGCATAAACAAGACATACGGTTAGATTTTTTCGGAACATCAGAAAGGTTGAAACATTTGGTGAGACAGATTCGTCTATCTAGTGTTCCGAAAAGAACAAATAAAGCTTTATGTCCCAAAACACCTTCCGGCGGGACTTTCCTGCCGGAAGACAAATAAGGGAAAACTGGACAATTGGGAAATTAAAAGTAAACTATTCTACATAAGGAAGTATTATAAAATGTCGGAAAGTCAAAACAAAAGAGGAGAGTTGCTGCTCCGGAAGGCTGAGCTTGCCAAGCGCAAGAAGCGCCTTCACAGAAGGAGAAAGTTGCTTGACTGGGGTGTGTTTACGGGATACCTCCTGCCCAGCCTGGCAGGCGTTCTGCTGTTCTTTTTCCTTCCGCTGCTTATGCTGCTCAAGACCTCGTTCCAGAAATCGCCGACCAATTCGGATTTTGTAGGCTTTGCCAACTACGGCAGGGTCATAACGAACTCGGCTTTTGTCAACGCTTCCAAGAACACACTTACCTTTGCGCTCATATCAGTGCCTCTCGCGATCGTTCTGTCGCTTCTCGTGGCACTCCTTCTTAACAGCGGTATGCCGGGCAAGAGTATCTTCAGGAGCATCCTTCTTAACCCGATGATGGTTCCTGTCGCATCCATCGTATTGATCTGGCAGGTATTCTTCAGTTATAACGGCGTAATCAACGGCTGGTTCGCAAGCCTGTTCGGGATGAACAAGATCGACTGGCTCAAATCATCCTACGCGCAGATCGTTATCTTTCTCATGTTCATCTGGAAGAACTTAGGCTACAACATGGTTCTGTTCCTTGCGGCTCTGAACAATATCCCGACCGAAGTCATCGAGTCGGCGAAGATGGACGGTGCGGGCCCGGTCAAGAGATTCTTCTCGATCAAGATGCACTACTTAAGCTCAACGATCTTCTTTGTAGGAATCATGTCACTCATCAATTCCTTCAAGATCTTCCGTGAAGTTTACCTTCTTACCGGTGACTATCCGTTCGATACGCTCTATATGCTTCAGCATTATATGAACAACGCATTCAGGCACCTCGATTATTCGAAGCTCTCGGCAGGCGCCATCGTAATGTGTATAGCAATGATAATAATAGTCGGATTCCTCTTCTTTGCAGAGGCCAAGTTCGGCGGAGACATAGAGGAGTAGAACATGCCATACAGAAATGAAGAATTGATACGCAAACAGCGGAAACTGGCGGCTACTCAGGCCAGACGTAAGGTCTATGTCCATGTCGAAAAACCGGTAAGCATGTTCGACAGCATGTCGACCGAAGAAAGGGAAGCCTTCTTCACAAAAGAGAGAAAGAGAGCGGCAGGCGTCCTTGCCAGAAGGAACACGCTCATCAAGTGTGCGATGGGACTGGGCATCTGTATCGCGATAATCGCGTCGATACTGGCTCTCATTCCTATCTTCTATACATTCATCAACTCGTTTATGTCATCGGCAGAGATCCAGGACAACTACGGAGTCATCTTCCAGAGCCTGTCCGGTCATGCCAAAGAGTCCGGAGCAGCTTATCTGGATAAGACACCGGTACTTCGAATGGTCCCTGAGAAGGTTACTTTTGAACAGTACAAGACGTTGCTCTTCATGAGCCCTACGTACCTTCTTAAGTTCTGGAACTCCGTTATCATGGTAGTTCCTATCGTTCTGGGACAGCTCGTGGTATCTTCGCTCGCGGCATACAGCTTTGCAAGGTATCGAAAAAGAAGGCGAGAGATCCTCTTCTTCTCATACGTCATCCTGATGCTCATGCCGTTCCAGGTAACACTCGTTCCTAACTATATGATCGCGGAAAAGCTTCACTTGCTGAATACTTTCTGGGCGATCATCCTACCGGGCATCTTCTCGACGTTCAGTTGCTTCCTTCTTACGAAGTACATGAGACAGATACCTTCTTCATATGTCGAAGCTGCGAAGCTCGACGGGGCGACCGAGTGGCAGATATTTACCAAGATCGCCCTTCCGACCTGTAAGAGTGCCATCTTCGCGATGGCGATCCTCCTGTTCATCGACTACTGGAACATGGTTGAACAGCCGCTGGTACTTCTTACGGACGAACAGAAACAACCTTTATCGGTCTTCCTGTCGCAGATCAATGAAGCTGAGATAGGAATAGCGTTTGCGGCCTCCGCGCTCTACATGATACCGGCACTCCTCATATTCCTTTGGGGTGAAGAGTATCTGGTCGAAGGTATCTCGCATTCGGGCATTAAGTAAAATATCATTTTTAGGATTAGTGGAGGCGTAAAATGGCTGACAAGAAGAAAACAAGAAGATGGGTAATCAGGGCGATAGTAGCATTCCTTGTTGTAATGCTTCTCCTCACATTCTTTTCGAATACTATAATGAATGCAACTATCCCGAAGGTGGTTGCAGAATACTCGCAGTGGGGCAATCTCTCCTTTACGAATTCCGCAAAGGGATATATCCAGTGTGACAACAAGACACAGTATAAGGTGCCGAAGGGGCTTGAGGGACGTAAGATCCACAAGATCGATTACGATACATACGATTACGTGGTCAAGGGTACTCCTGTCATCACACTTTCAGAAATAGAAGACAAGACCGAATATGAGACACTTCTTGATTCCTATGACGAACTCAAGAAGCAGATGGATTACGCGGCAAGGACTCCTAAGGATGATAATTCTACCATTTTCAAGGACACTGTCGACCAGGCTCAGGAGACGGTCAATAAAGCCAATGCGACATTGAACGATGCGCAGCAGAAGGATTCCAAGATAAGCGAAGCAAATTCTGTTATCAATACCAAGCAGACGGAACTTACCATAGTCGAGGCCGAGATCGAGGCAAATGCCCAGCAGGTCGAGGATCTGAACACACTGATCTCGTCTTATGACTCGCAGATAGCTGATCTTCAGGCTCAGATCGAGAAGCTCAAGAGCGAACCTGCTTCGACTCCGACACCTGCCGCAAATGAAGGCGGAGAAGGAAGCGAGGGCGAAGAGGGAACAGAGCCGACAGAGACGACGGCACCTTCCAACGGCAATGAGCAGAAGATAAAGGAACTCGAGGACAAGATCGCCGAGATCGAATCCAAGAAGAACGAGGCGGAGGGCAATCTCTCTGCCGCAAGTGACAGACTTGCAAGTTATTCTGCAAAGAAGACGGAACTGAGCAGTGCCATTGCCGATGCACAGACCGTGATCGCCGAGCAGGAGATGGTTCCTTCGGTCGATGAAGCGAAGAAGCAGGTAACGGAAGCAAATAAGCAACTTGATAAAGCCAAGAAGGATCTCAATAATCAGAATATCCTTGACGGTATCCAGGCGGAAAAGGATACCGATTCATATACGAAGCAGATTAAGCAGCTCGAGGACTATGAAAAGAAGATCGCCGAGTATGAGAAGAACATGAGCATCGTTACCATCGAAGCTCCTGCAAACGGAAGTCTCTATGATCTCAGTGTTGCAGAAGGAGACGTGATCCACGAAGGTGACGTTCTCTTCTCTGTTCTGCCTGATGCTGATCAGATGGAGTGCTCGGTAGAGTTCAACTTCGAGACGGAGAAGACTCAGGGCTTCTATACGGGTATGGAGCTCACGCCTGACAATTCATGGGTCAGATCCGTAAGGATCACTTCCATCAAGCCTGATAAGAATGCTCCGAGAACGAACAGGATCGTTAAGTGCAAGGTAGAAGGTGACTATATCTTCCCGGGCGATGAGATCACCGTCATAGCAGGCAAGTCAAACAAGAACTATGAGAATATCGTTCCGAGCAGTGCAGTCATTACGGACAATTCCGGCACGTTTGTTTACGCACTCGTCGAGAAGTCAACACCTCTCGGAACCAAGTATACGGTTAAGAAGATAATGGTCGATATCGAGGATACTGACGGAGCAAGGACTGCCATCAAGGGCGAGAAACTTGATTCAAAGTACCAGTATGTCACACGAAGCGAAGAACCACTCAAGGACGGAGACCGCGTAAGACTTCAGGATTACAGCAAGAAGGAGTGACGCATCAATGGGTATAATCAATTGGATCAGGGACTACTGGCGTGACATAAGAAAGTCCGCCAAGAATACCTTCAAAAATGTAGTCCTCACGGCTCACTTCTGGGTGATCCTGATCGCTGTGGCGATCATCATCTCCATGTCCGTCATGATCTTCAATACCTTGAACGGAAGAAGAGACCAGTACCTTAACGAGGTCTGGCAGAACGGCGGAAAGATCTCCTACAGGCAGATGAGTGTTTTCGCGAAGGGGAACAGGGTGGACAATACTTATCCGCTTACGTCCCTCGGCGAAGGAAACTCCATTACCCTGAAAGATGTTGAAGATATAAGGGAATCTCTGCAGGGAACCGTCGATTCGGGAAAGGGCTCGGGCGGCAAGAAGAAAAAATCCAAGTCCACGGGTCCTGTCGGCTGGGAGGACTGTTACTCCACGACGTTCAGCTCCTCGGGAATTTATCAGAAGACGATAACGGTTAACGGAGTTGAAAAGACGGGTTACATAGATTTTGATGCCGACATAGTGGCAGTCGGAGGCAACTTCAAGGCATTCCATCCGTTCGAGTTCATGGACGGCGGATTCCTTCCGGAGAATGAGTATGATAAAAACCAGATAGTCATCAATGACGAGCTGGCCTGGAAACTCTTCAAGTCGTATTCCGTAAGCGGCAAGAAGGTACAGCTTTTCGGGGAGGAAATGACGATAGTCGGCGTAATCCGCGAAAAGAAGACTAAGATCGATGAGATCACGGGCTCGGGCAAGTACAGGGTATTCTGCTATTTCTCGAAGATCGATCAGCTCTCGGAAAAGGGATACTTCTCGCCGGGCGGAAATACGGGAGAAGACTTCTATGCAACTCCGCTCGCAATAACATGCTACGAGGCATTCCTTCCGGAGGCCGTTAAGGGCGTTGCCAAGAGCGATATGCTCAATGCCCTTCCTTCCTATAACGTAAGCGAACCTCAGTACAGGATCGTAAGTAACACGGGAAGGTTCAGAGTGGATAATGTTTATGACCAGGTCATGCCGATTGGTGAGTTCAACAGCAAGACCGCAGGATATGAATTCCCTTATTGGGAGAAGGCCTCCATCCTCGCGACGGAGAGGCTGTTCTTCTTCGAAGCGGCGCTCCTTATCGGGATCATCCTCCTGATCATAGGTATCATCATCATGATCTTAAGGCTCCGTAAGCCGGGCGGAAAGTTCGACAGGATCGAAGAGCCTGAGGAGGCTCTGAACGAAGTATATGTGGAGCCGACATACTAAAATGATATATACAGGCGGAGGGTCCTTAATATGGCTCTCCGCTTTTTTCGTTGACGAACAAGTGCCAAAAGAATATGATGTTAACGTGTTTGCCCCTGAGGGGCTGACCCATGAGAGGGGATCATTATGAAACTTAAGATATTTGCCAGTATATGCCTTGCCGCGGTCTTCCTTACCGCGTGTAATTATCATTCCACGAATGAGAATCCGGCAGACAGCGCTGCTTCGGGCTCTAACCAGACTTATGAAGTGGCAGCGGGTAACAGTGATGACAGTTCCTTTTCGGAGATAGTAAATTATATGAAGTCCTCCGAAGCCGTAACCACCTGGTTTGAAGAGACCGAGTCCTTTGACGGTTTTACGGGTGAGTGCTGGTACGATATCCCGGAGCTTCAGAAGGTATGTGATGTCGAAGTAGAGCTTGAACCGAATATCATCAACTACACGTCATTTCATATCTATTACAGTTCAAAGGACCAGATCGAAGGCGAGGTCACGTATTTTGAGATCTTCGAGCTCGAAGAGGGTTCCGATTACTATAATAAGGTGAAGGAAGACGGGGAGATCACCTTCAAGATGAAGGTGCCTTACCGCGACACCGACGGACTTGACAAGGATCAGTACCTCGCTGATTTCCATAATATGACGACTGCAGAGCGTCTGCTCTACACTTATGATGCGTCAGGAAACGTCGTTACACTGGATGACACCATCGACGTTACGCTCCCTATCCACGGACTTAACGGAAGATTTGTAATCGTTGTTCACAGCGGCATCAATCCGGAAGGTGAGATCATCGAGGCGTTTTCCTCCGAAAACGAGCGTGCTCACGGCATCGTAGATGCTTTTACGGCATTCGGATCCTGATCTTTCGTCAATTTGCCGAAGACATAGATTTGCATTGATATTTTTCGAAGGGTAAAATGAACCCGTATGGGAACAAGAAGTGTATTTATCAAAAACACGGCAGTACTGCTCTCGGTATTGACCGTCATAGCATTTGCGGGCTGTAAGAAAGACGCCCTTCCTTCGGATCTGACTCCGACAGAAGGGTATTTTGACCGCGCGGCAGCGATACAGGTCAAGATCATTGACAGCAACAGGAAGGAAGAACAGCCTCCGGAAACAGAACCTTCTGAGGAGAAGGATGCTTCGGGCATGCTCTTCGAAGAGATGGTCGCTTACATGGCAGACAGCGACGCCGTCAAGTCGTGGTTTTCCGACATGAGCAAAGTAAGTGTCTTCGAGGGCGAATGCTGGTATTACACCAAAGAGCTTCAGGCCGAGTGCGATGCCGAGGTATCGGAAGAAGATGACATCCTCAACTACACCACTTTCAAGGTATATACGGAAGATATCGAGGAATCGATGAACGTAGTCATGCGTGTCGACATCTTTGAACTCGATACCGAATCCACCACATATAAGCAGGCAGTGAGCAGCGGGCAGCTGACCTATACATACAGATCCCAGATGCGCGACATCTCGAATGTCGACTGGAAGGATTTTTCCGAGAACCTCTCGTCACTTACGACCGCCGAGAGATCATTCTTCTCTTATGACGAAGAGACCGGCGAGCTCCTTATGAACGATCCTGAGGAGAGGACCATCATGACAGATGCGGTCAACGGTCCTTATGTCCTGGTCGTATCGAGCGGTCTTCTGACTGACACAGGCTTTCTTGAGATGGATAATTCCGACAATGAATGTGCAGTGAAGATAATCGAGGCATTCATGGCGGCAGGGAAGTGACGTAAGTTGCAACAAAGCACTATTTGTTGTAAACTTCCGACGTAAAGCACTTTACCGGCGGGCAGGAGGAAACGGCAATGAAGATGAGAAGATATATCGCTCTTTGTTTGACCGCAACTATGTTTTTGGGTCTTTTGACTTCATGCGAAAAGAAGGAGACGGATACGACGGAAACTGCCGAGACTTCCGTTACGACGAAGACCACAAAGCCGACCGACATCGTTGATCCCGACCCGACCACACCGAGCATAGTAGTAGATGACAAGATATCCCTGACAGGTTTTACTGATCTCGGCGCACAGGAAGCCGTTAACGAAGGTACTGATCCTATCGTTATCTGGTCCTGGAATCACGATCTCGAAGAACTAATCGATATTTATACGGATATCAGTTTTGAATACGAAGTCGTAGGTGACGGAGACATCGAATCCTACAAGGCATATCTCGACAAGGCATTTGATTCAGGAGAAGACCTCCCGGATCTTTATGTGGCAGATTCCTCATGGGCTCAGGAATATATTGATTCAGACAGGGCTCTTCCAATCAACGAACTCGGACTTGACTACGCTGACCTTCAGGATATGTTTGCATATATTCTCTATTCCTCGGATGATTCCGAGAGAGTAATCAGAGGTATCACCTGGGAAGCCGCCCCTGCGGGGGTTTTCTATAATAAGCTCCTTACGGAGGAATACCTGGGCGTGACAGAACCTTCTGAAGTATCGCAGTATTTCTCTTCATGGGACAGTTTCCTTAAGATGGCGCAGGCCGTTCAGAAGGCATCCGAAGGAGAGGCCAAGGCAATAGCTACGATAGGTGATCTTGAGACCCCTTACGGGGCTGTCAAAAAGACCCCGTGGATAGTGAACGGTACTCTTACGGTCGATCCGGATCTTGAAGGTTTCTATACTTATGCAGATGCTTTCTTTGAAGAGAATCTCACGTTTGAAGTGATCAACGAAGAAGGCGGTATTACCGTTAAACCTTATACGAACGAAAACATCCTCTCTTACTGGGGAACTCTCGATATGGGAAGATCGCTCCTCTCCGATCCTGATGATGAGACATACGGAAACTGGGGCTTTATCAAATCTCCTGTCAATTACTGTTCAGGCGGCAGCTGGCTCATGGCATCTCCTTCCTGTGATATGAAAAAGGACGCAGGAGATATAATGCAGGCCATATGTATTGATCCCGATAACCTTAAGGATATGGCGACAAACAAGGGGATCTTTGTCAACTCCAAGTCGATAATGAAGGAGATGTCGGAGGATTCCTCGTTCGGACTCGAATGGCTCGGCGGGCAAAATCCGTACACGCTTCTTTTCGATGTGGCCTCAGGGATCGATTACACCATAACGGGAGCAAATGACTACCGGATCAACGAAGCTTTCTATGCATCAGTCAAGTCCTATTATCTGGGGGATTATGATACGGTAGATGATGCCAAGGCCTCATTTGAAGCAGAGGTGACCGAGATCAGCTGATCCAAAACGGGCATCCGGGATATCTTAAAATTGTTCAAGTAAAACGGCAACATAAAGGAGTGTTGCCGTTTTGTGATATTATAAAGGAAACTCTACAATTACGTCTAAAACAAGGGAGGTGTACCCGATGAACAAAATCTTGAAGAGGTCTGCTGTAATCCTATTGACGGTGACCTTGATGCTCGGCGGCTTCGTTTTGCCGGTATCAGCCGATGTCGTTCCTGATAAAGGGGACGCGGTCGATATGAAGATCGGCGGAAGCATGGCATATATAAGTAACTCTGACTCTGCCACGTATAAGATAACTCCGAGTATGGAAAGTAATTATGTTATCAAGAGTGAGTCGTATTATTTTATGAATCCCGCCCAAGATATTAAGATCAATGTCTATGACGAGGATCTTAAGCTGATAAAAAGCGGCATTGATCAACTGAGTCTGTGGCTCGAGAAGGAATCATATTACTTTACCGTAGAGAGAACAGACGGGAAGCCGATCTATATGTGCAATGTTTGGGTTGAGCCTGATTTCGAGATCAGTGTTACAACTGACGGAAGAATGACCCAATTGATCGGCAAGGGTTATCCGGAAGATGACTACTTTTCTTATGAATACCTGGTTCAGAAAAACAAAGAACTCAAGGTAGATATGAAGTTCCTCGGATTACCTTCAAACACAAAATATACATACCAGTGGTACTACGATTCATATTCCGACAGTTCTGGATACACAAAACTTGATTCGACCCAACCGTCGGTTACCTTAAAAGCAGACAGGGGTATGCTCCGATGTGACATAACAGATCAGTCTTCCGGAACTTACAAAGTGTTTTTTTCTCTTATTATCGATCCAAACATGTGTTTTAAGGAATATGACGGAGATTTCGTAAGAGAGATCAAGGCATGGGAAACTCTTGAGGGAAGGACTTCGGTCTTCCCAGATATCACGATCGACGGCGGTTCATATGATCAGATCTACTATATTCTCCTGGTAGAAGGCTTTACAAACCAAATTGATTACAATTTGGGGAATCCTAAGATGAACCTGCCTGATGACTGTAATGAAGTCGTATATTATCAGATAGCATTTAACAGCACAGAAGAAAAAATGCTACGAAAGATCATGTACTATTTTATCATCAACGATTCAACCGCAAATAGCATTGAGTTGGGGGAAACCGTGCACATCGACCGTGAAGAATATGATGAAAAGATAGCTCAGGAGGTATTCTCTTTCACTCCGCAGGTTTCCGGTAAATACAAGTTTTATTCTTCCGATCTGAAGAAAGGAAATCCTGTTGTAGCCGTATTCGACGATTCTTTATCATGTATAGCTTTTAACAGCGACGTAAAGAGCGATTACAACATTGAAGATATCAGGTTCAGGGATTTCAACAAATATCTGGATGAA
>JAILNZ010000174.1 GCA_024691135.1 Clostridiales bacterium | reverse complement strand
CATAGTGTTCTCCGCATTTTTTTCGAAAAGTATTATACAACAAAAGTACTGCCGTTCCAGTATAAAAAATGATGTTGACATAACTACGGGCGTGTTATAATATAGTTCACGTTCACACGCGCCTGTAGCTCAACTGGATAGAGTGTCTGACTACGGATCAGAAGGTTGTGGATTCGATCTCTGCCAGGCGCGCCATTTGTAAGGAATGTTTCTTTTCTTGAGACATTCCTTTATTTTTTCGAAAATATCGGTTTGCTTTATTTAATGTACTGTGCTACAATTTTTCGGCTAATGGTTTTAGTTATTTAATTATTTTATATATGGAGGAGTCATCATGGCATCTACTATCGAAAAGAAGGAAAACAGTGAGGTAGTAATCTTCCTCGAGGCCACAAGAGAAGAGTTTGAAGCAGGCCTTAAGAAGTCTTATGAGAAGAACAAGAAGAAGTTCCAGGTTCCGGGCTTCAGAAAGGGAAAGGTTCCTTATAACTTCGTTATCCAGTATTACGGAGAGGGTGCCCTTTATGATGACGCCATCGATGCGATCGCTACACCTGCTTATGTTGAGGCTATCAAGGAGCATGACCTTCAGGTCGTATCCCGTCCGAGCATCGATATCAAGGAGATCAACGAGAACGGAATGAAGTACGAGCTCACAGTTACCGTTAAGCCTGACGTTAAGCTCGGCAAGTACGAGGGAGTTGAAGTTCCTTACTCCGATCGTGAGGTCAATGATGAGTCCGTAATGAACGAACTCGAGGCAATGCAGAAGAGAAATGCTTCCCAGGAGGAAGTTACAGACCGTGCGGTAGAAAACGGTGATACGGCAGTTATCGACTATGAGGGATTCAAGGACGGCGTTGCTTTTGAAGGCGGCAAGGGTGAGAACTACAACCTTAAGATCGGTTCCGGAAGCTTCATCCCGGGTTTTGAAGAGCAGATCATCGGTCACAAGATCGACGAGGAGTTCTCTATCGAAGTCAAGTTCCCTGAAGAGTATCATTCCGAAGACCTCAAGGGCGCTGCTGCTACATTCAACGTAAAGATCCACGCCATCAAGGCTGAGAAGCTCCCTGAACTCGATGACGAATTTGCAAAGGACGTTTCCGAGTTCGATACTCTTGACGAACTCAAGGCAGACATCAAGGCTAAGCAGACTGAGAGAGCACAGAAGGAAGCTAAGAACGCTTTCGAGAATGAAGTCGTACGTGTCGTTTCCGACAATGCCGAAGTTGAGATCCCGGACTGCATGGTAGATACAGAAGTTGAGAACATGGTTCAGCAGCAGGCTTCTTCAATGCAGCAGCAGGGCATCGAGCTCGATATGTACCTCAAGTATGTAGGTCAGACAATCGATGAGTTCAAGGAATCCATGAAGCCTATGGCTAAGGTCCGTGTCAAGGGCAATCTCGTACTCGAGGCTATCTCCAAGGAGATGAAGGTCGAGGCTACTGATGACGATTACAACGAGGAACTCGAGACGATCGCCAAGGCATACAACATGAAGAAGGAAGATGTTGAGAATGCTATCGGTAAGGACAGCGAGTATCTTAAGGAGTCCATCATCACAAGAAAGACAGTAGAAGCTCTTGCAGAGAAGGCTATCAAGACAGAGCCTAAGGCTGATGCCGAGGAAAAGGCTGAGGAAGAGTCTGAAGAAAAGACAGAAGAGTGATATAGGACATAAATTGTATCAGATACGGTCCGAACCTGTTTTTATGCAGGTCCGGACCGCTTTATATTTGTTTTATTTAATATAAGTGATAAAATTAATTGATTAAGCATGATTGGAGATTAATATGCCTCGTAATTTTGACGGTGATTCACCTGAGATCTTAACCTGTTCGTTCTGCGGCAAATCGGAATATGAAGTTCCGCGTCTTTTCTCGGGTGTAAACTGCTATATCTGTATTGACTGTATCAAGACTGCTTACGGCATCATATCCGAAGAAGAGAAGATGCAAAGGAAGAGCAAGCTCAAGAGAACACGCCCCAGTAAGCTCATTACTCCGCGTGAGATCAAGGATAAGCTTGACCAGTATGTAATAGGTCAGGATGATGCCAAGGTCTCTCTCTCGGTTGCTGTCTATAACCATTATAAGAGAGTCTTCTCCGAACCTGATCCGGCTGATGATGTTGAGATCAGTAAGAGTAATATCCTTCTTCTCGGACCTACAGGCTGCGGCAAGACCTATCTTGCACAGACACTTGCAAGGATCCTCGATGTTCCGTTTGCCGTAGCTGATGCTACATCTCTTACGGAAGCCGGATATGTCGGTGAGGATGTCGAGAATATACTTCTTAAGCTCATCATGGCTGCCGATTACGACATTGACAGAGCTCAGATGGGTATCATCTATATAGATGAGATAGATAAGATCGCAAAGAAGGCAGAGAATGTCTCCATCACGAGAGATGTAAGCGGTGAAGGCGTTCAGCAGGCACTTCTCAAGATACTTGAAAGTACGGTAGCTTCCGTTCCGCCTAAGGGAGGAAGAAAGCATCCTAATGAGGAATGTATCCAGATAGACACCACCAATATCCTTTTCATCTGCGGCGGTGCTTTTGACGGACTCGAGAAGATAATCGCAGACCGTACGGCCGTTAAGCAGTATGGCTTCGGCGTTGAGGTAATGTCCAAGAAAGATGAGTATTCGGGTGAACATTTCCATGAAGTGCTTCCTCAGGACCTCATGAAGTTCGGTCTTATCCCGGAATTCCTTGGCCGTGTTCCTGTAATGGTAGCGCTAGACAAGCTCGATGAATCTGCTCTTATCTCCATCCTCAAGGAACCTAAGAATGCTCTTTTCAAGCAGTACAGGAAGATGGTCAAGATGGACGGTGTCGATCTTGAATTTACCGATGAGGCAGCTGTTGCCATCGCCGAGAAGGCTCTCGAGCAGAAGACAGGAGCCCGCGGACTTAGAACAATAATCGAAGCAACGATGCGTAATGTGATGTTTGATCTTCCTTCACAGAAGGATGTTTCCAAATGTGTTGTTGATGCGGAATGTATAACGGGCGGCAAAGAACCTACATTGATCTATAAGAAAAAGAAGAACAGCACCGCAAGACCTTCTGAAGAGAAGCTCCAAGACGGCGAGATCGGTGCCTGATTCGGGAGGAACTTATGGCTAAGGGAAAGTCAGAGAAGTATTCGATATGTCTGGATATCGGGGGTACCAAGATACTCGGTGCGATATTCGATTCAAAAAAAGAGATAGTCTTCAGACTTAAGAAGAAGACCAAGTCAGGCGGAGATTCCTCCAAGAATATCGAGGAGGTAATAATCAGCGTCGTTGATGAGCTCATAACCAAGTCCAAGATCGATTTTAAGGACGTAAAGGCTATTGCGGCAGGCGCTCCGGGCGTTATCGACCAGCAAAACGGCATAGTACTGTTTTCTCCTAACCTTCCGTGGCGTGATTATGATATAAGGACACCACTGGAAGACAGGTTCGGTGTTCCTTTCTTCATCGGAAATGACGTTAACGTGGGTGTTTTGGGTGAACACAGATACGGCGTGGCTCAAGGTCTCGATCACGTTGTAGGTCTTTTTGTCGGTACCGGTATGGGCGGAGGCCTTATCCTTGACGGTAAGCTTTATACAGGTCACCTTTTCAAGGGTGCCGAATTCGGACATATGATATTAAATGACGAAGGTCCGAGATGTAACTGCGGTCAGAGGGGTTGCCTCGAGGCTTTTTCGAGCAAACAGGGCATGTCAGATTACATCCGTCAGCAGGTTATGAGAGGAAGGACGACTTCCATGGAGCAGGCCGTTAAGGACGGTGTCTTTAAAAGCAAGATCCTTAAGAACAGCCTGGCAGAGGGCGATGCCGTTGCGATCGAAGCAGTAGACCGTGCTTGTCATTATCTTGCGGTTGCATCAGGTAACCTCGTAAATACGTTCAGCCCTCAGATGGTCGTCTATGGAGGCGGAGTGATCGAAGCAGTCGGCGATCTTTTCCTGGAAAAGATATTAAAAGAGGTCGATCATTACTGTATGCCTTCGATAAGATCGACAGTCGAGTTCAGGAAAGCCGCTCTGGGAGACTATTCGATCCTTTACGGTGCTCTTGCGATGATAGAGGACGGAAAGAAAAAGTAAGATAAGATATCTGCCGGGTGCCAAATGAGGCACCCGTTTTTTTATGCAGAAAACCACGGCAATGTCCGCTATTGATTTTTTGAGTTAAACATTAGATAATATATTGCTATATTATTATTTATTATAAAGGAGAGTTCCCATGAGAACTGATGGCATTAGCAAATCTTTTGATCCGAATGAGGCTGAGCCAAGGCTTTATTCGGAATGGATGAACAAAGGATATTTTGGCGCAAAGGTAAATCCTGATAAGAAGCCTTTTTGCGTGGTGATGCCACCTCCGAACATTACGGGACAGCTCCATATGGGTCACGCTCTCGACAATACTCTTCAGGATATATTGATCAGATATAAGAGAATGAAGGGCTTTGAGGCTTTGTGGGTTCCCGGAACGGACCATGCTTCCATTGCTACTGAGGCAAGGATAGTTGCGACGATGCGTGAAGAAGGTCTCACAAAGGATGATCTCGGAAGAGAAAAGTTCCTCGAGAGAGCCTGGGACTGGAAGAAGCAGTACGGCGGTAAGATCGTTGAGCAGCTCAAGAAGCTCGGTTCATCCTGTGACTGGTCCAGAGAGCGTTTCACAATGGATGAAGGCTGTTCTGAGGCTGTTAAGGACGTATTCATCAAGTACTATAACGAAGGTTTGATCTACAGAGGCGAGAGGATCATCAACTGGTGTCCTCATTGCCTTACATCGATCTCCAATGCCGAGGTTGAATATGAGGATCAGGCAGGTGCTTTCTGGCACTTAAGATATCCGTTCGAGGACGGAACAGGTTATGTTGAGCTCGCTACAACACGTCCTGAGACACTCCTTGGCGATACGGCTGTTGCTGTTAACCCCAAAGATGAGCGTTACAAGGATCTTATCGGTAAGAACCTCATTCTTCCTTTGGTTGGACGTAAGATCCCTGTTGTTGCAGATAACTACGTTGATATCGATTTCGGTACCGGTGTAGTTAAGATCACTCCTGCACACGATCCTAACGACTTTGAAGTAGGACTTCGTCATAATCTCGAGGTCATCAATGTCATGACTGATGACGCGAAGATCACTGATGATTATCCTAAGTATGCCGGTATGGACAGATTCGAAGCCCGTAAGGCTATCGTCAAGGATCTCGAAGAGGGTGGATTCCTCATCAAGGTTGAACCTCATAACCATAACGTTGGTACATGTTACCGTTGCGGAACAACTATCGAGCCAAGGGTTTCACTCCAGTGGTTCGTTAAGATGGAAGAACTCGCTAAGCCGGCTATCGAAGCAGTTAAGACAGGCGAGACCAAGTTCGTTCCTGAGAGATTTGATAAGAACTACTTTAACTGGATGGAGGATATCCGTGACTGGTGTATCTCACGTCAGCTCTGGTGGGGACATCAGATCCCTGCATTCTACTGTGATGATTGCGGTGAGTTGGTAGTTACCAAGGACACGGCACCGGTTTGTCCTAAGTGCGGTAAGCCGATGCGTCAGGATCCTGATACACTCGATACATGGTTCTCTTCAGCTCTGTGGCCTTTCTCTACACTCGGCTGGCCTAAGGATACTGAAGATCTTAAGTATTTCTATCCGACAAATACACTCGTTACAGGTTATGACATCATTACATTCTGGGTATCCCGTATGATGGTTGCAGGTTGTGCACATATGGGTAAGGCTCCGTTCGATACGGTATTGATCCATGGTCTCGTTCGTGACTCCCAGGGCCGTAAGATGAGTAAGTCTCTCGGTAACGGAATCGATCCGTTGGAGATCATCGCCCAGTCCGGTGCTGACTCATTGAGATTTGCTCTTGTTACAGGTAATGCTCCGGGTAACGACCAGAGATTCCAGCAGGATAAGATCGACATGGGCCGTAACTTCTCCAATAAGATCTGGAATGCCATGAAGTTCGTTCTCATGAACTGTGAAGACGATCTCGACTTCTCAGGTGTTGACGAGTCCAAGTTTACTTTGGAGGATAAGTGGATCCTCAATAAGCTCAACAAACTCATCTCTGAGGCTTCTTCAAATATCGAGAACTACGATTACGGCGTAGCTTTGTCCAAGATCGTTGACTTCATCTGGGAGAACTACTGCGACTGGTATATCGAGATCGCAAAGAGCCGTCTTTTCGATAAGGAGTGTCCTACAAGACTTGAGGCTCAGTATCTCCTTAATAAGGTACTCGGTATAAGCATGCAGCTCCTGCATCCGTTCATGCCGTTCATTACTGAGGAAGTTTACAGAAATCTCGTTATCGACGGTAAGTCAGATTCCATCATGATCTCTGACTGGCCGACTGTTTTCGAGGATTATAAGTTTGATTCTGAAGAAAAGATGATGAATACCCTTATGGATGCAATCCGCTCGATCCGTAATATCAGATCAGAGATGGGTGTTGCTCCTTCGAGAAAGGCTCATATCATCGTAGTTACCGAGAATCAGTCGATCGCATCGATGTTTGAGGACGGTAAGGCTTTCCTTGAGCGTCTTGCTTCGGTAAGTTCTCTCGAGACAAAGTCCGACAAGTCAGGCATTCCTGCAACGGCTGTCGCATGTGTCTTTGCAGGCGGCGAGGTCTATATACCTCTCGGAGACCTTATCGATATCGATAAGGAGCTTGAGAGACTTTCCAAGGAGAAGGATAATCTCCAGAAGGAGATCGACCGTGTTAACGGTAAGCTTTCCAATGAGGCTTTCGTAAGCAAGGCCCCTGAGAAGGTCATCAACGCCGAAAAGGAAAAGCAGGCCAAGTATATCGAGATGTATAAGGGTGTCGAAGAGAGAATCGCGATGCTAAAAAACGAACAATAATTTCAAAATAAGATGATATTTTTGCGGTATTTATGTTAAAATCCATTTTGAAATGAGTTTTACCCGCAGGAGGGAAATATGGAAACGAATACAATTGATGAAGCAAAGGTTGCACAACTTCCCCAGGAAGGAGTTCATTGCTTTGCAGCAAACAGTAAGCAGATAAACATGAGAAGGATCATCACGATCCCCCTCATCATAGCATTTGTGGTACTTGCGGTCTTCTTCTTTGTAGGAAGCTACAAGAGCATACTCTTTGCATGTCTGTCGATACTCTGTTTTATTATCTCGGTATTGGTGTTCGTACATACATTCCTAATTGCCAAGTACAGGATCGCTTTAGACTACAACCAGAAGAAGATAGTCCTCCGCTACAGATATAGTCTCATCACTATTCCGTTCGAGACTTTTGATGCCCGTGAAGGCGAACCTGATAAGGCTGAGGAACTTCTGGAGAATTCGGCACTCGGCGGTAACGAGAAGGTATATTACCTCGTACTTGATAACGTTCTTGATGACGCATGTTATCAGACAACTACAAAGGATCTTGCTTCACGCGAGGACTTCTTTAAGCTCAAGGATGAGGTATTTGCCATCGCGGATGCCTATGGCGCGAGAAACCTCGAGAATGCCATCAAGCCGGAATACGGTAAGAAGAAGCTCGAGAAGACCGAGCTCGGCGGCGAGGAAGATATAAAGAATATCGTTGAAAACGTCATGGGCGAGGCAGAGGCCGAGAAGTCTGCAAAGAGAAGCGGCGTTTCCGAGACAGCTGAAGAGGTAAAGGACGCTGTTGAAGAGAAGGCAGGGGTTGCTGAAGAAGCGGTCGCTGAGAAAGCCGAAGATATCAAGGAAGCCGTTGAAGAGAAGGCTGAGGATATCAAAGGCGAGTAAACCGTTATAATGAATATTGAGGATGTCTCAAGGCTGATCTTGGCTCTTGAGGCATCTTTTTTTTGCTTTTGAGGGCCGTTTTTTCAAATGATTATCGAATTGGTAAAGTGTGGCTGATCAGGTTAAAAAATCGGCAAAATTCACGGTTTTGACCCCTAATATTTGATTGACTTAAAAGGGGTGTAAAAGTATAGTTGTAATGTAACTAATTATGCGCTTTGGGCGGATTAGAAATAAAGTATTAAGGAGTTATTGATATGCCATTAGTAACAACAACTGAAATGTTTAAGAAGGCATACGACGGCGGTTATGCTATCGGTGCATTTAACGTAAACAACATGGAGATCGTTCAAGGTATCACAGAAGCAGCAGGTGAGCTCAACAGCCCTGTTATCCTTCAGGTTTCCAAGGGAGCAAGAGCTTATGCTAACCATACATATCTTGTAAAGCTTGTTGAGGCAGCTGTACTGGAGAATCCTCAGATCCCGATCGCTCTTCACCTTGACCACGGTGATACGTTTGAACTTTGTAAGTCCTGTATCGACGGCGGTTTCACATCCGTTATGATCGATGCTTCCTCCAAGTCTTTTGAGGACAACATCGCTCTCACGAAGCAGGTAGTTGAATATGCTCACGCTCACGGCGTAGTTGTAGAGGCTGAGCTCGGTACTCTCGCCGGTATCGAGGATGAGGTCGTTGTAGAAGCAGGTCACGAGTCTTATACACGTCCTGAGGAAGTTGAGGAGTTCGTATCCAGAACAGGTTGTGACTCTTTGGCTATCGCTATCGGAACATCTCACGGTGCTTATAAGTTTACAGCTGAGCAGTGCACAAGAAATGCTGAGGGCATCCTTGGACCTCCGCCGCTCAGATTCGACGTCCTCGGAGAGTGCATCAAGAGACTCCCTGGTTTCCCTATCGTATTGCACGGTTCTTCTTCCGTACCTCAGGAATTCGTTAAGATGGTTAACGAGTACGGCGGAAACATGCCTGATGCAGTTGGTATCCCTGAGGAGCAGCTCCGTAAGGCAGCTGAGCTTGCAGTATGTAAGATCAACATCGACTCCGATATCCGTCTTGCTATGACAGGTAATATCCGTAAGTACTTTGCTGAGCATCCTGATCACTTCGATCCTCGTCAGTATCTTAAGCCGGCACGTCAGGCTGTTAAGGATATGGTTGCTCACAAGATCGTTCACGTTCTTGGATCTGACAACAAGATCTGATATTAAGTACAGATTATCTTCAGCCGCGCAGTCAAAAGCTGTGCGGCTTTTTTATGATTCGGATCCGGCATTTCCTTTTCGAAAAGGATGTTATCCGGGAATAATAAAGGGACCGTATTTAAACGGTCCCGGTTGATAACGATGCTTTTTGAAGTGTGGCCTGCCTGGGTTGGGAAGTGAGTCGGAAGGTCACACCACCCGAAAAGCAGCGGTAGTTTAGAAGTAAAGGTCGCGGGTGCCTTCGTCTATGAGGGCAAGGCGCTTCTCGCAGGTCTCGCGTGCCTTGGGATTAGGGATATTGTCAAGTTCACGCTTTATAAGCTCCTCGCCGATGCGCTTCGTGTCAGGAGAAGCATAGTCGTTCAAATATTCCTTGAGCGTCAGAAGGGCATTAGGGTGGCAGCAGTTCTGGATCTGCTTGCTCTTGCAGAGAGCCATGAACCTGTCGCCGGTCCTTCCTTCGCGGTAACATGCAGTGCAGAATGAAGGGATGTATTTCATTTCCATGAGCCAGTGAACGACTTCGTCCAAAGTCCTGTTATCCGAGACGTCAAACTGAGCCGAGTTGTCTTCTTCGGACTCCGGTTCGGCGTAGCCGCCTACGCTGGTCCTGGAAGCTCCCGAGATCTGGGATACACCAAGGTGGATTACCTTTTCTCTGACCTTCTTAGATTCTCTTGTGGAGATGATCATGCCCGTGTAAGGAACTGCGATCCTGATAAGAGCACAGATCTTAGCAAATGTCTCGTCGTCGATACCGTTATCAAAAGCGGAAGGATCAATGTCATCAGCTCTCTTGATACGCGGAACGGAGATGGTATGAGGGCCTACGCCGTGAACAGCTTCAAGGTGTTCAGCGTGCATGAGAAGACCTGCGAACTCGTATTTATAGAGTTCAAGGCCGAAGAGAACGCCGAGTCCCACGTCATCAATGCCGCCTTCCATGGCGCGGTCCATAGCTTCGGTGTGATAGGCGTAATTGTGCTTAGGTCCTGTCGGATGGAGCTTCTCGTAGCTTTCCTTGTGATATGTCTCCTGGAAGAGGATATATGTTCCTATACCTGCTTCTTTAAGCTTTCTGTAGTTTTCGACCGTTGTGGCGGCGATATTAACGTTGACTCTTCTGATGGCACCGTTCTTGTGTTTTATCGAATAGATCGTATTGATACAGTCGAGGATATATTCGATCGGGTTATTTACCGGATCTTCGCCCGCTTCGATCGCCAGACGCTTATGGCCCATGTCCTGCAGGGCGATAACTTCCTTTTTGACTTCTTCCTGTGTGAGCTTTTTCCTGCAGATGTGCTTGTTCTTCATGTGGTATGGACAATAGACACATCCGTTGACACAGTAGTTTGAGAGATATAAAGGAGCGAAGAGCACTATCCTGTTGCCGTAGAAGTCCTTCTTGAACTGCTCGGCAAGGGCATACATCTTATTGACTCTCTCTTCGTCCTCGCATGCCAGAAGAACAGACGCGTCACGGTGTGACAAGCCTTTTCTGTCTTCTGCCTTTTTTATGATGGAATCAATTAATTCAAGATTGTTCTTATTGGCCTCAGCATATTCGAGTGTCTCAAGGATCTCCTCGTGATTGATGAAGTCTTCAGCCTTCAGCGATTTGGGATCGTACATATTAAGTTTCCTTTCTTCAGAGTTAGAATGATACTTTCTCTTTAGTCGTGATAGGTTATATCATATTTAATAAGAATAATCAATTGTCCTCAAATACTGCATTGGAAAAGGCTGTCTTGGCGGAGATACCGTCCAGTCTTCCGATCCTTCCCGATAAGCCGCTTATCTTGTCCTGAGGGGCATCGACGGAAAGGCAGATGATGCTTATCCCTCTTTTGTGGTAGGGGATCCCCATCCTTCCGACAATATATTCCGAATATTCCGAGATTATGTGGTTAAGTTCGTCGATGGACTTCCTGTTTTCGATAATTATGCCTATTACTGCTACTCTCTGCTGCATAGAAAACCCTCCGGGGCCGTTTTTCTTAGAGCATACCATAACGGTTGAAATAATTGAAAAGAATGCAACAATATTATATGGATAATCGTTAATCTCATGGTAGTAAATTTGAAAGGAAGAAACCATGTCACGAAAAACTCATGTACTTAAGCAAGCATCAATGACCCTTTGTATGGTGCTCCTGATGCTCTGTACCGTTGTGTTCATCTCGCCTGATTCCATGCTCCGCGCGGATACAAAAGACGGTGAGATCGTCAATGTAACTACGACGGTCAATGTTCGTAAGGAACCTACGACAAAGTCAGATATCGTAACGACCCTTACTAACGGAACAAAGATCAAGGTGGAAGATACGGTAAATGCCAAATCAGGTGATACATCCGGTTCGGCTAAGTGGTGCAAGATCTCGGTAACCGTGAATAACAAGAATTACACGGGTTATGTCGCAGAGACCTACGTAAAGATATCAGTTACGACCACTCCGACAACTCCGACACCTACAACGACTTCGACTACGCCGACGTCCACTCCTTCGGCGGATAAGAATTTTGAAGACCAGATCAAGGATTTCCCTGACAGCTACAAGAAGTCCCTCAGGGATCTTCACGAGAAGCATCCTAAGTGGAAGTTTGTGGCTCAGACATGTAACTCCGACTGGAATGAAGTCCTTAATCTCGAGTCCCGTAACGGTGTCTCACTTGTTGAAAACACGGTGGATAATGCATGGAAGTCCAAGGCTTCCGATGTATATGATCCGGCAACCAATACGTTTAAGGTAATCGATTCCCCTAACTGGGTAAATGCTTCAAGAGGCCTTATCGCTTATTATCTTGATCCGCGTAACAACCTGAATGATGACGGTGTTTTCCAGTTCCTGGATCTCGATTATTCCAAGGCAGCCATACCGAATAACCCTGATCAGTATGTCACAAAGGTCCTTCAGGGATCATTTATGGCAAATACGATGGGTACTTATGCCAAGTCTTCGATCGAGTACAGCAAGCTGTTCGCGATAGCAGGTTATGAGAGCTCCATTAATCCTATCTTCCTTGCTGCAAGGTCGATCCAGGAAGTCGGCATAAACGGCAGCACATCCTCAAAGGGTGCTAACGGTTACTATAACTTCTATAACATCGGAGCTTATTCCGATGCTACTAATTCAGCTTATGTCGGACTTAAGTTTGCCCAGTACGGTAACGGTGTAGCGAATTCCGAGTTCAATCAGAAGTATCTTATCCCGTGGGATTCCCAGGGCAACTCCATTATCGGCGGTGCAAAATGGATGAGTGATTATTACACCTCACGTGGTCAGAACACCATTTATTATATGAGATTTAATACATCTCCGAAGTCCGGCACCAAGTTATGTTCACATCAGTATATGACTGCAACACAGTCTGCTACTTCCGAAGCCAAGAGAATGTTCACGGCTTACGATAAGGCAGGGATCGTTAATTCCGAGCTTACGTTTATCATCCCTGTCTATAAGAATATGCCTTCCGAGGCTTGTCCTCTTCCTACCAAGGAAAATGCGGCATATGATCTCATTAACCGCTCTTATCAGCTTGCACTCGGAAGAGCACCTAAGTCTGATGAGCTTACTTCAATGTCAACAAGACTTGTAAACGGTGAAGAGGCTACCAAGGTCATCGCATCTATCTTCGAATCACAGGAGTTTAATAACAGAAAGCTCTCTGTAGAGGATCAGGTTAAGATCATGTATCAGGTCCTTCTCGGAAGAGATGCCGATGAAGACGGCCTCAAGTATTATAAGGATCTCATGAATAAGGGTTACAGTATCCTTTATCCTTATCAGATCGTATCCGGAAGCCAGGAGTGCCGTAAGTTCTTCGATCTCTACAGCGTCAACTCCGGAAGCTATACTGATACCGACAAGGTCGATAAGAGCATGAATACTCTTAAGCCTTTCGTTGAGAGACTTTATACCGGATTTATGGGCAGGGAATATGACCGTGACGGTTTGAGATTCTGGATGAATGCCCTTGTTACGAATACACAGTCCGGTCAGCAGGTAGCTGAAGCCTTCTATAACAGCCCTGAGTTCCAAGGCTTAAAGCTCAGTGATGAGGAATTCGTTAAGAGACTTTACACAGTTTGCCTCGGCCGTGAAGCCGATGACGACGGCCTTAAGTATTGGCTTGGCCAGATCGAGAATGAACACTACTCAAGAACTCACATTCTTGAAGGATTCCTGAATTCCAAGGAGTTCAATTCCCTCTGCGACCAGTACAAGGTTTCCAAGTCCAAGTATACGAGCTCGACAACTTATACTCTTACATTCAACGAAGAAAAGGTTAAGTCCTTCGTTACAAGGCTCTACCAGCTCTCACTGTCCCGTGATCCTGATCCGGACGGATTCGATTTCTGGGTTAATGAGCTCAAGAAGGGCAGCGACGGAAAGACAGTATCCAAGGGATTCATCTTCAGTCCTGAGTTGTCTGACAAGAAACTCTCTGATGAGGATTACGTAGAAGTTCTCTACAAGATATTCCTTGACCGTGCTTCCGAGAGTGAAGGTAAAGCATTCTGGGTTAAGCAGCTCAAGAACGGCTCTACCAGGGAGCAGGTATTTGACGGATTCTGCGGATCGGAGGAGTTTAAGAAGCTCTGCCTTGATGCAGGTATCAAACCGAACGATACATTCCAGCTCTGATACTTACAGAGTGATCTAATAGTGATTATGAGGGTGCCTCAGACTTCGGGTCTGAGGCACCCTTTGTTGTTCGCTCTTTTTTCGAAAACAAAAACAGGTTATGGGGAATAAAAACTGCCTCCCGGCCGGAAGGGTTCAGGAGGCAGCTAAGCGCAATATTAATATATAGTGATCAGTCAAATCCGCTGAGATCAAAGGTTCCCGTGTACCAACCGGTAATGTCGTCCCAGGCTCTGTAGTACAGGAGGTCAGACTCGGCGTCAAGATGATCGAAGTATGTTCCCCAGATCTCCTCGAATGACTCGTCATTACAGACATAAGGGGAGACGTAATCCGGATCCATCTCATAAGGGTAGTTATTTACTTTTCTGGACTTCTCGGGGATAAAGCCGCCCTCGAATTCGCGCTGGGCGTCAGTCATCATGAAGTATGACAGATCAGAAGAACCGAGAGCCCATGTCGCATCGATATTGTAGCATTTGCCGTTGATCCGTATTATAGTCCATTCATGACCGGTCTCGTTGTTGTTGCCGCCGACTCCTGCAGCATCGATATCAAGCTGCATCAGAAGGAAAGCATAGGCGATACCGATCTCCTGGCAGATGCCCTTGCCGCCTGTCAGGAACCTGTAAGGGGTTACACCCGTAATAACCGGTTCATTGTATTTGTCATAATCATATTCATAGTTCATAGCTATATAGGAATAAAGAGCGAGTGCGCATTCGATATCGCTGTATTCAGGTTCGAGTGCCTCGTTGAGGATGTCAGTAACGAGTTCTTCGAATTCTTTTTCCTTTTCCCTGAATTCCTCTTCCGGGATCGTATATTGAAAATAACCTGTTCCGTCCTTGAATTCGACGGCCTGAGTGAAATCTGCGACTACCGGGTTACAGTTATAGGCATATTGTCCCATCATCCAGTAGAATGTGTTCTCGTCAGAACACTCAAAGTGATCCTCGCCGTTTTCGATGGCGGCGATGAAGTTCTTGTAGGCTTGTGTCATGTCTTCGCCCATGACTTGCTCAAACATGGGGGAAGTTACGAGCATCCTGTATTGGAAATAATCCTCGTCGTCATCGTCATCGACCGTCTCTATAACCTGTGACGCCGTATCTTCCGTATCTGATGCCGAAGTTACGGCCTCAGTAGCAGGAGCAGTGTCAGATGTGGCGGATGAAGTGTCTTTGGGCTGATCCTTTTTCAGAGCTCCGCATCCTGACATGACGAATATAAGTGACAGGATAACTGAAGTAAGTTTTATTTTTTTCATAAATGCACCTTCTTTCTCTCTTCTGATAAGAAGACGACACTTATTATAGTAAAGTTGCACCTGTTTCATCCTTTTCGAAAAAAATGAGGTAAAAATGCGGCAAAGAGAAAAAGATGCAACAGCCCTGTTATTCGCTTCGTCAAGTTAGTGTCGGTAAGACAAATAACCTTTTGAATATTGGAGGAAAACATGAAACTGAGAAAAGTAATCCTGTTCTTGGTTCCCGCTCTTGCTATAAGCATGCTGTTTGGAGCTTGTTCTAAAACCGAAAAGGAGGAGACCAAGTCTACTACTGTTGCTACAAAGGCAGCAGCTACTGAAGATGATGAAGAAGAGTCTGAAGACATCGATGATTATGATGACGAAGATTTTACATTTGATTATTCTGATATGATCCCGGCCCAGGATATGGAGATCGACGAGAACTATCTGAAGTTCTATGATTATGATCAGTTCTTCTCTACTGATGAATATTATGAGCCTCAGCTCGCCAAGGTCGATGACTTTACTGATAAGACGATCAAGGAATTGTTCCAGAAGTACAGTGAAGAAGGCTATGAGATCTATTCTGCCGAAGAGTACGCAAAGAACCTCGTAGGTATGGGCTACATCGATGAGGAGACCGGCTGGGGTATCTGCTACCTCTATAACGGTTTCAGCGCATACAGGGAATCAGATGACGGCGAATATTCATATGCCGAAGTTTACAAATGTACTCCTGAGATCTTAGCTGATATCGGATATGTTGCTAAGGACGAGGACGACAAGACGATCACATTTGTAGATAATCCGAACAAGCTCTGTCCTTCTGACACTGAGGTCATCTACGACAAGGAGACTCAGACAGCTTGCATCTCTTACTCATACAAATGCGATATGACTGCGGCTGTAGGTTGATAAGGCTTTTACATTTTTGGGAAAAACAATGAAATGAACCATGAAGAGGGTGCTTCAAACCGGGTTTGAGGCACCCTTCCTTTATACATTCTTATCGAGTCTGAAATAATTGTTCAGCTGGCACTTCGTATTACCGTTATATAGCTTGACGCGCTTGTCGGCTTTGGCTCTGTTGGCCCTCTCAAAGGAATCGTCAGGAGTTATGACCGACAGCCTTACGCCTTTTTTGCAAAGCCCGTTCTTTGTCAGATAATTATATCCGATCATCTTATAGATCCTGTCGGCCTCTTCCTGCGTAAGAAGTCTGTTGCCGTAGGGAGGATTGGTGATAATAAGGTGTCTGTCAAATCCCGTGAGCTTATTTAAGTGTTCTATGGTCCGGTCCTTTGCATCTGCGACATCAAAACGGATGAAGCTTGAAACCCCCGCGTTAACGGCGTTCTGACGTGCATTTGTGACCGCCTTCGGATCTATGTCGGAGCCGAAGAAGAATATATCGTCGATAGGGTCGGTGTTCTTAAGGCTTAAGGCTTCCTCTCTGGCAAGATCATAAGCCTTTTTCCCGATATAAGGGATATTCTCATAGGAAAAATGCCTGTTGATACCGGGAGCTACATTAAGAGCGAGAAGAGCAGCTTCTATGAGGATAGTTCCGCTTCCGCAGAAAGGGTCGACCAGAGCTTCGATATCAAAGGGTCTGTAATGAGAAAGAGAGATCATTCCCGCTGCCAAAGTCTCCTTGATCGGCGCTTCGTGTGTCAGGGGGCGGTATCCTCTCTTATGAAGGCCGTCGCCTGAAGTATCGATCATGAACCTGACCTGATCTTCAACGATACCGAACTGGATCTTAATCGTGCCTGCCTTCGGATCTTCGTTGACTGAAGAGCCTTCCGGAAGTCCTCTTGAAGCAAGGAGGCTCTTTACGATCGCTTTTTTGGACAGACTCTGGCACGCGCTTATTCCAAACAACTTTGACTTTCTCGAAAAGCCGTTGACGATGAAGCAGTAGTCCTTCGGGATCAGATCATTCCAGCAGATCTTTGCCGTCCCTTCGAAAAACTCGTCAAATGTCTCGGCTCTGAAAGTACCTGCTTCAAAGAAGACTCTCTCTCCGCGTCTGACCCACATATTGACGGCAGCAACATCCTGTGCCCAGTTGTTATCCGCAACATCGAGCGTAACGACACCATCTGTGACGGTAATATTCTCTTTTTTGTATCCTGCCGACAGGAGATCTTCCTTAACCAGACTTTCTAGTCCGAAAAGTGCCGTGATAATGATATTCATAATAAAAAATTTACCTCTTAAAACAGTATCGAAATTATATGTCAGAAAGGGCTTTGAGGCAAGATTAAATCAGAAAAGTGCGAATAACTTCCATACAAGTTCAAAACTGAAAAATAGTGTCCTTGACACACGGACACACCATTTGAGAATTTTTGTTCTTATCGTTCGAAAAGCCCATATCTAGCCGTTAACATTTCTGTAACATTTACGTAATTGTTTTGAGACAAAAGTCAAGAGTTTTCTTAAACGCCCTTGTATCAGTGGTTTAAGCCATATCAAAAAATGAAATTGCTGTCATTGAGTTATCAACGAAGTTTTCAACATTATCAACATTTTCAGTGTGGAAAACCCTTGGTCATTGTTTATTTGTCATCGCGGTAAAGTAATATCAGTCGTTTGCTTGTGCATTATATACAAACGGGGAAAATCTTATCATTTTTTTAAATATAATACGTAATTCCGGTTGTACTTTGGTATAATCAAGAAAAACATTCAGGAAGTGTAGTATGAGTGATCTTTATATACATGCACAGAAGGCCAAGGAGGCATCAAGGATCCTTGCCTGTACTTCAGCGGATCTTAAAAATACCGCTCTTGAAAACATTGCAAAGGCACTCGTCGACAACAGGGACGAGATAATCAGGGCAAACCGTGAAGATCTTGATAAGGCGGAAGTTTCCGGCCTTGCAATGCCGCTCCTTAAGAGACTTAAATTCGACGATACCAAGATAAAAGACGTTACCGAGGGTATAAGAAGCCTGATAAAACTTGACGATCCTCTCGGCAAAGTATCGCTTCACACGACTTTGGACGACGGACTTGAGCTTTACCGCGTATCCTGTCCTATCGGCGTTATCGGAGTTATCTTTGAATCGAGGCCTGACGCTCTCGTTCAGATCGCAAGCCTCTGCCTTAAGAGCGGAAACAGCGTTTTCCTTAAGGGCGGATCCGAAGCCATGAACACCAATGCGATCCTCGCGAAGATCATCTATGAGACGGGTGTTGAATCCGGGCTTCCTGAAGGCTGGCTCCATCTCATCACGTCAAGATCCGATGTTACCGAGATGCTTGGTCTTAATGACTATATCGATCTCATTATCCCGAGGGGATCCAACGAATTCGTTCAGTATATCATGAAGAATACGACCATCGCAGTCTTAGGTCACGCGGACGGCGTCTGCCATACATATATAGCTGAGGATGCCGACATCGACATGGCTCTTAAGATCCTTATCGACTGCAAGACTCAGTATGTTGCCGTCTGTAATACCACGGAGACAGTATTGATCGACAGGAAGATCAAGGATAAGATCCTGCCTCTCCTTTTCGAGGCGTATAAAGAGCGTAATGTGGAGATGTTCGGTGATGACGAGCTCTGTAGCGAATTCGGACTTTCACCCGTTACGGAGTGGCACCACGAATATCTTGACTACAAAGTTTCCCTTAAGATCGTTGACGGTATCGATGAAGCGATATCGCATATCAACAGATACGGTTCGGGTCATACGGATGCGATCATTACGACTGATGATGAAAAGGCATCGAAGTTTACATTGTCGGTCGATTCCGGATGCTGCTTCGTCAACTGCTCGACACGTTTTTCTGACGGATTCAGGTTCGGATTCGGTGCCGAGGTCGGCGTCAGTACGAGTAAGCTTCATGCGAGGGGTCCTGTCGGACTTGAAGGACTTGTTTCCTATAAATACAAGCTCATGGGAAGCGGACAGATAGTAGGCGATTATGCTTCAGGCAAGAGCACTTTCAAGCATATACATCATAAAATCTAATCAGGAGAAGGTAATATGAAGGTAGTTATTTCATCAGATCATGCAGGATATGATCTTAAGATCAAGGTCAAGGAGCATCTCGAAAAGAAAGGTTACGAGGTTGTCGTTTTAGGCGCAGTTAATGCTTCGGATCCCTACAGCTGGGTCGAGGCAGGTCAGCTCCTTTCAGATGCTATCATAAGCGGGGAGTGCGAGCGCGGTATCGCGATCTGCGGCACAGGTATCGGTATCTCTCTTACGGTCAACAAGTACAAGGGCTTAAGGTGTGCGCTCTGCACGAACGAGTTTATGGCCAGGATGTGCAGACAGCATAATAACGCTCAGGTCCTTGCAATGGGTGCAAGAGTAGTCGGTCTCGGTGTTGCGCTCAGTATGGTCGATGCTTTCTTTGAAGAGGAGTTCCTCGGGGAAAGGCACGCCGTAAGAGTAAATGCTCTTATCGAACAGGAAGAAAGGTTTTTCAAATAATATTCTGAACTATTTAAGTTTTCCTATAACTGTCATGAGTGGTAAACTCATTGCGGAACAGGATATTACAGGAGGTAAATTTTATGGAACACAATAATGTATTTGTTTTCGATCATCCTCTGATCCAGCACAAGGTATCCATCCTGAGGGACAAGAATACCTCTACCAAGGAATTCAGGGAACTCGTATCGGAGATCGCCATGCTCATGGCTTATGAGGCGACTAGAGATCTTCCCTTGAAGGAAGTTGAGATCGAGACTCCTGTAGCTGTCGCGAAGACCAAGGTCATCGCGGGAAAGAAGCTTGCCATCGTTCCGATCTTAAGAGCTGGTCTTGGCATGGTCGACGGCTTTTCCACTCTCATTCCGAATGTCAGAGTCGGACATATAGGACTTTACAGGGATCCCAAGACATTAAAGCCTGTAGAGTATTATTGTAAGCTCCCTGATGATATTTCCGAAAGAGACGTTATAGTACTGGATCCGATGCTCGCAACAGGCGGTTCCGCTTCTGCAGCCATCTCATTCCTTAAAGAGCGCAATATCAAGAATATCAAGTTCATGTGCCTTATCGCGGCTCCTTGCGGCATCGAGAGACTGGCAAATGATCATCCTGACGTAATGATCTACTGCGCAGCCAAGGATGAGAAGCTCAATGATCACGCATATATCGTTCCGGGTCTCGGTGACGCGGGCGACAGACTTTTCGGAACCAAGTAATATCTTTGGTTTCGCTATAATATAGATTTCTCACGGAGTTCAGATTTTTGGTCTGAACTCCTTTATGAGTATTAAACGAATGACGGAGGTAAGAATATGGGTCTTGTGTTATCCACAGGTTCATGGAGCTACAGGTTTTGGACCAGCTTCAAAGACCACCTTATAGATAAGATAATACCCGGCGGAAATATCGGCGAAGAGATCAACGAAGGTATCCTTCAGTGGAAGGAATACTTTACGGTCGGAGGTCACAAATTTGCGATCACTGACGCTACGATAGTCTCATGGATCGCGATCACCATAATCATCGTTCTTTTCCTCATCGCTGTCAGAAAGAAGCAGCTGATACCGGGAAAGGGACAGACGATAGTCGAATTTCTCATCGAGCTCATAATCTCTTCTGGTGAAGGCTTCGGCCTTTCAAAAGAACAGGCGGAAAGCATCGCTCCGATGATCGGAACATTCGGAATGATAATCCTGTCCTGTAACGTCATCTCATGGTTCCATGTATCACCGCCTGCCAAGAATATTGCATTTCCTGTGGCTCTCGCCCTGGTAGCTATCATCTATGTCATCGCCACATCGATAAGAATGGTCGGCATAAAGGGATTCTGGGGTTCTTTGAAATCGCCGATCGCGGCAATGATCCCGTTTAAGATACTGGACTATATCATCAAGCCGATATCATTATCACTCCGTCTCTTCGGTAACGTATTCGGCGCATTTGTTTTCATGGAATTTCTGTCTATCGTAACGCCGATACTGTTTCCTGCCGTATTCGGACTGTGGTTTGACCTGATCGACGGTATACTTCAGGCTGTCGTATTCTCATATCTTCTGATGTCCTATATCGGGGAAGTGGTCGAGGGTGCTCACGAAGCAGAGATCATAGCCAAAGAGAAAAAAGAAAAGAAAGCTCTGAAGAAAGCTCAAAAAGAGCAGTTGAAGAAAGAAAAAGAAATGGCTGCGGCCACCAATAACTGATAACGATAATTAATGCGGAGGTCTTTAATATGAACATGTTATTTAATCTTATGCCGGTCATGCTTGCTATGGATCCGAAGGGATTTGCGGGACTCGGAGCAGGTATAGCTATCGGACTCGGTGCTCTGGGTGCAGGTATCGGTATGGGTATCGCTGCAGGAAAAGCAGTTGAAGCGGGTGCAAGGCAGCCTGAGATCTTCAGTAAGATCCAGACACTCCTTCTTACGGCTATCGTATTTATCGAGTCAGTTGCGATCTACGCTCTCGTTACTGCGTTGCTGTTGATCTTTACATTCTGATTTTTCGGGAAGAATTACTTTTCTAAGAGGATTTGGATATGCTTTATCAATTCATATTATTGGAAACAGAAAGTTCAGAAGGCGGACTTTTCTCGCCCGAGCAGCTCGGCGGTTATCTTTCAACCGCAGTTATAGCTGTTATCACTGTCCTGATCTCTTTCCTCATCATCAAGTTTCTCATCTTTAAGCCGATGATCAAACTTCTTAATGACAGGCAGAAGCTCATAAAAGACAATGTCGAGGGAGCCGAGAAAAAAGAGCAGGAAGCTCAGGCCAGGATCGAGGAGAGTAAGCAGATCATTGATGATGCGAGGAACGAAGCAGCCCGTATCGTAAATGAAGCTAAGGAAAATGCCGAGAGTCAGGCAAATATCATTATATCCAGAGCTAACGAAGATGCCCAGCAGACGCTTATCAAAGCTGATGATGAGGTCAAGAAGATCAAGAGATCTGCTCTTGAAGAGGTAAAAGACGAGGTTACGGATCTTGCCGTTGAAGTTTCCCAGAAGGTCATAGGCGAGATCGTTTCCAAGGAAACACTCGAGGAACTCTGTCTGAAACATGCTAATCAGACGCTCGATGCAGAGGTGAACAAGATCAATGCAGAACAGTGATAAGACGATCTTAATCAAGTTTGTCTACGCGGACGATTTCAGCGATGAGAAGATCTCTCTCATCGTTAAGCGTTTTGCCGAGATCAATAACATCTCGCATTATGAGTATGAAGCAAAACGCGATGAATCGCTTGTCAGCGGATTTGCCATTTATGCTCTCGGTCACTTATATGACTACAGCGTCAAGGGTCAGCTCCAGCGTATCAGCGAATTCATCAAGCGTAACCGTAAGGTCGTTGACGAATCGGAGATAAAAGAGAATGATATCTCGAACTTTACGGGTCAGGAGATCAAGGAGAGTATCAAAGAAGCTCTCGCGATGTATAACGAAGCTCCGACAACTGCCGTTTATGATCAGAATCTCTGGGCAACCGATGAAGAGATCGAAGCGGATGACAGCATTACATGGACCGGCGTAACGAGTAAGATCAGGGATACATTCCTTAAAGTTACGACCATTGACGAGGTCGGCACCGTTTTGAGCGTAAGCGACGGTGTTGCAGTCGTTGAAGGTATCAATAAATGTAAATCAACCGAGCTCATAAGCTTTTCGAGCGGTGCCACGGGTATCGCCATGAACCTCGAGATGGACAAAGTAGGCGTAGTACTTCTTACAAAACCCGAGACGGTTACTGAAGGCATGATCTGTAAGAGAACGGGCGAGACCGTATCCGTTCCTGTCGGAAGAGGCCTTTTGGGCCGTGTCATAAATCCTCTCGGAAACCCGATCGACGGTAAAGGAATCATCCGTTATACGGATAAGAGGCCTATCGAATCAAAAGCTCCTTCCATTGTTGAGAGATCTCCCGTAAATAAGCCTCTGCAGACAGGTATTACGGCTATCGATGCTCTTACTCCGATAGGAAGGGGACAGCGTGAACTCATAATCGGCGACAGGCAGACCGGAAAGACAGCCATCGCGATCGACACGATAATCAACCAGAAACACCAGAATGTCATCTGCGTTTACGTAGCCATCGGTCAGAAGATGAGCACGATCGTTTCTACCGTAAACCTTCTCGAAAAGCATGACGCACTTTCCTATACAGTTGTTGTAGCCGCGAGTTCATCCGATTCGGCTTCGCTTCAGTACATTGCTCCTTATGCAGGATGTGCCATTGCGGAAGAATTCATGTATAAGCAGAAGAAGGATGTTCTCATCGTCTACGATGACTTAAGTAAGCATGCTCAGGCATACAGGGCAATATCACTCCTTTTGAGAAGACCTCCGGGACGTGAAGCTTATCCTGGTGACGTATTCTATCTCCACTCAAGGCTTCTCGAGCGTTCCGCCAAATTGTCTTCCGAACTCGGCGGTGCTTCCATTACGGCACTTCCGATCATCGAGACACAGGGCGGTGATATCTCCGCATATATCCCGACCAACGTTATCTCCATAACCGACGGTCAGATATATCTTGAATCAGAACTGTTCTTCTCGGGCCAAAGACCTGCCATCAACGTCGGTCTTTCCGTATCCCGTGTAGGCGGTGCAGCCCAAACAAAGGCGATAAAGAAGGTCGGAGGACCGCTCCGTATCTCTCTTGCCCAGGCACGTGAGATGGCTGCTTTCGCGAGATTCGGTTCTGATCTTGACGAAAATACCCAGCTTCAGTTAAGGCGAGGAGTCGTTCTTAATACGATAATGAAGCAGGCACAATTTTCTCCTCTTACCATGGCAGAGCAGGTCGTAATGCTTCATGTCGCGACGACTGACAGGCTTAACTTCCTGGCCAGGGAGGACATCAGCGACTTTGTTGACGAGTTCCTTGATTATATGCACGTTCTTTATAACAGTGTCTTAAGGACTATAAGAAGTTCAGGCGAGTTTACTCCCGAGACCGAGAAAAAAGTCGACGACATATACGAAGAATTTAAGCTCAAGTATATTACGGAACATACAGAATACAGGGAAAAAGAATAAAGAAGGGACGATATGCAGAATCCCAACGAGATAAAAAAGAGGATAAAGAGTGTAGATGACATCGGACAGATGACGCGTGCGATGCAGCTTGTAAGCGCCTCAAAGATGAGGAGATCAAGAGCTCTTCATGACACCGTATATCCTTTCTTTTCTCTTTGTGCGGAGAGTATGCTCGAGATCCTTCATGGTGACTACACGATCGATAATCCCTACTGTAATCTCGTACAGAAAAAAGAAGGCACATGGAAGATCGCTTACTTTGTACTAAGCGGTGAGCAGGGACTTGCGGGTGTATATAATAACGAGGTCGTAAAGAGTACCGAAGATCATATAAGAAGCAAGATCCTTGATAATACCGGCAAGGGATTATCTACTGACTATACGCTTTATGTTTTCGGAAACATAGCAAGGGAGAAGCTCAAAAAGGACGGATATAACGTCGATCCCGAGTTCTCATATCTGATCTCCGAACCGACATTCTTCCAGGCAAGTGAAGTGTCATCGATCATTAAGGAAAAGTTCCTTATCAATCACTATGACCTCGTATACCTGATCTATACCAAGATGAAATCGGCGATCAATATGAAGCCGATCATAATAAGGCTCGTTCCGATCAACAAGAAATCCATCATGGCAGTCCTGCCGGAAAACATCGGAGATCCGGGTGTCGCTCTCGAACAGGGTTCTGAGATGGAATATAGTCCCGATGCATCAACAGTCTTTAACTTTCTTATCGATACATATCTTAACGCGATGGTCTACGGCGCGATGGTGGAGGCATATTCAAGCGAACAGACGGCAAGGATGACCGCCATGGACAATGCTTCCAAGAACGCGGATGAGATGATCAAAAAGCTCGAGCTTATGAGCAACAGGGCAAGACAATCTAAGATCACGAACGAACTTACGGAGATCATCAACGGTGCCGAGCAGGCAAACAATATTTGACGAGAGGTGAGCTTTTATGGCTTTAGGAAAAGTAGTACAGATCATAGGACCTGTTATAGATTGCAAGTTCAACGAGAATGAGATCCCTCATATCAATGACGCGATCAAGATCAGGTATGGAAATGACGAATTGTTTGCCGAAGTCCTTCAGCAGAGAGGTGAAGGTATCGTAAGATGCGTTTCATTCAATGCAACCGAAGGCTTAAGGCGCGGACTTTCCTGTGAATCACTAGGTTCCCCTCTTAAGGTTCCGGTAGGAGAAGAGATCACAGGCCGACTCTTTAATGCTCTGGGCCAGCCGATAGACGGTCTCGGAGAAGTAAAGGCAGCCGATTACTGGTCTATCCACAGAAAAGCTCCTTCATATACCGAACAGTATCCTGCAGAGACCATGCTCGAGACCGGTATCAAGGTCATCGATCTTCTTGTACCGTTCAGCAGGGGCGGAAAGATCGGTCTTTTCGGCGGTGCAGGCGTAGGTAAGACAGTCCTTATCCTCGAGCTTATCCGTAATATCGCATCAGAGCACGGCGGATATTCGATCTTTACCGGAGTAGGAGAGAGAAGCCGTGAAGGTAATGATCTCTGGGGCGAGATGAAACAGTCGGGAGTACTGGACAAGACCATCATGGTATTCGGTCAGATGAACGAGACATCGGGTTCCCGTATGAGAGCACCTCTTACAGGTCTTTCGATGGCTGAATATCTCCGTGATGTCAAGAAGAAAGATGTTCTTCTCTTTATCGATAATATCTACAGATTCGTTCAGGCAGGTTCGGAAGTATCCGCTCTTCTCGGACGTATTCCTTCCGCAGTAGGCTATCAGCCGACTCTTGCAAATGAGGTTGGAGAACTTCAGGAAAGGATCACTTCGACAAAGAACGGTTCCATTACGTCCATTCAGGCCGTATATGTTCCTGCTGATGACCTTACAGACCCTGCTCCTGCAACTACTTTCTCGCACCTCGATGCTAATATCGTTTTGTCGCGTTCGGTAGTTGAGCTCGGTATCTATCCGGCCGTAGATCCGCTCGAATCTTTCTCGAGGATCTTAACGGAAGATGTTGTAGGACGTGATCATTATCACGTTGCCCGTATGGTTCAGGAGACACTTCAGAGATATAAGGAACTTCAGGATATCATCGCAATACTTGGTATGGAGGAATTATCCGAGAAGGACAGACAAATGGTATCCAGAGCCAGAAAGGTTCAGAAATTCCTGTCACAGCCGTTCTTTGTAACCGCTGATTCCACAGGATTTGAACCGAGATACGTACCTGTCGAAAAGACAGTTAAGGCTTTTGGTGAGATCATAACCGGATCTTTGGATCATATCCCTGAGCAGCACTTCTTTATGAAGGGTGATATCGACGATGTTTATGCTTCATATAAGGAAGAAAACTGATAATGGCAGAAGAGAAAAGACATCAGACAAGAGTTACGATAGTTACGCCTTATACCAACTTTTTTGAATCAAAAGCTGACAGTGTAACCTTGCCTTCTCAGGACGGTTCCGTAGGTATAATGGCAGGTCATATGCCTCTTGTCATTGCTCTTTTTCCCGGTATCTGCAGCATAAGGATCGGAGATGAGACAAAATACTGTGTCATTACCGAAGGATATGCCGAGATCGGTCAACATATGGTCCTCATAGTATCGAATTCAGCCGAATGGCCTGAAGATATCGATATCCGCAGGGCTTACATATCTTATAAAGCCAATGAGGATCTTTTAAAGCAGACAGATCCCAAGGAACTTATCAAGGTCGGTAATATAAAGGAAAAGCTCAACAGGGCTAATGCCAGACTTCATCTTATCGAGCTTTACGGAAACGAACAGCAGAAAGCTTTACTGGAATCATTAAGGAACGATACGGCTAATTAACTGAAAATTCGAATTCCTTATCTCCGAAACTGATCTTCTGTCCATTCTTGATCTCGTATCTCTTTTCCTTTTCGAGAGAACGGTTTTCAAGAAAAGTATTATTTCTTTCCGAACAGTCGATTATATAAAAGCAGTTGTCTTCTCTTATTATCTTTGCCTGGATCGCCGAAAGCTTATTATCATCAATATGGATGTCGGATAAGAATCTGTCGGATCCTATCTTGGTCTCATGAGCATAAAGACCATAAGCCTTTTTGTCTTCTGTCGAACTTAATGAAGCAAAAGAAAAGAGATTGTCATCACCGATAAGATCAGGATCTTCTCCGAAAAGGATCGTGGTCCTGTCATTGATAAGATCATTCCCGGTTTCTTCCTTTTTTGCCGTCTTATAGTCATAGTAGGTCTTTATGAGAAGACCTGCGAATATGATCCCCAATATGACGGTACAGAACTGCTCAAGAAAGAACGCCGAAAAGATCAGTGCCAGAAACGAAAAGCAAGTGAGGAGGAAAAAACTGAGCCTTTCTTTATCAAATTCCCTGACGGTTTTGTCATGAGCTTTTGTAACGGATCCTATCACTTCCTCAAACATATTCTCGTCATCAGTCTTGATCGAATAGATGATGGCGGATCTCTCGTCATCGGATAATGCTTCTCTGAAAAACCGACAATTAAGAAGGTTTTCAAATCCCTCGGGATCGATAGATGACAATCCTGAAAGAGAATCTGTCCTAACCGGGATATAGCAGAGATTTATCGTATTATTCCCGCTGTCAAAATAGATATAGTCAGGTTCTATTACAATATTATCGGAAGGGAGAAGAATATCCTGCATCTTAAGTATGAGACGGAAAAGATTCCCTATGGCCATACGCCTTTTGTCAATATCTGTGTTTATCGCTTCTTTGTCATTGATGCTCATAAGTCCCGAGAACTCATAAGAGAGATTAAGACCTTTGGCTCCTTCATCATCATAAACGGTCAAAAGACCATCGATCGCACCTGTTTTTAAGATATCCATGGCATAATTGTAAATCTGTTGCGTATTCTTGATCTCGCATGTTGCAAAACTGCCATAGGGACCTTTCCTGATTCTCATTGTTTTACCTCTGATATAGATTTTTATGGATGTATTTTGTAGACAGATCTTATTATTTGTAGTTGTTTTTATCAGAGGGAACCGATAACTTTATTATCATCGAAGCAAAAGTCCATGACTTTCTGGCCGTAGGACATAAGACTGCTCCTGAATACCAATGCCAAGGTCACGAGGACAGCAATGATGATAACTATTTCAACGGTACCCATTCCTTTCTTACTTCGAACCTTATTCATCAGACCTCCTTTCTATATGCCAAGTGATATCAATGCCGGTGTCATTGCTACGATCAATACACAAATGAAATCAAGTGTCATGGGCAGGATCATGCCGAGAGATTCTCTTTCCTGCTTTTTACGTTCGGCATTTCTTGTGAGATTCCAGCATGCGGAAGCCTGAAGTGACAGGAGATTAAGAACTTCATTAGTTCCAAGTCTTCCGTATCTTGATATAAGGAGCAAAGCAGCCTGGGCTTCAGGTACTTTTATCCTTAAGGACAGCTTCTCGATCGCATCAGGAGCAGAGATCCCTGAAAGGATCATGGCTCTCAGGTTCTTTATCTCATAAGATAAGCTCTGATTATTCGGGAATGCTTCCGAACAGATCTCGATTGCTCTCGGAAGCAGCATTCCCGCTTCAAGAAGAGTAGACATGAGACATAAGAAAAGGGGGATATCCCTCATAAGTTCCTCTTTTCTAAGATTACATTCCTTTCTTATATCCAGATAGTTCAGATAAGAGACGGGGAAGGGAACTATAAAAGTGAGAAATAAGGGCTTTCCCAGAAGAAAAAGTATGAAGAATGTTATAAGTGACATCAGCACACATGCAACAAGTTGCTTTTTAAGATATTGTTCATATCTTTTCTTAGGTTCGGTCGAAAGCTCGCTCATAAGTTCGAATCTTGCCGAAGTGAAATCTTGAGGAAGAATCTTGAGGATAATGTTTGTAAGTATATATCTTTCCTCTTTATCGTTATCTTTCTCCCTGACTTTTTTTGGACTTCTCTCATGATCCATATATCTGAATAAAAGTGCGGCCGCAAGGACACATATTATGAAGGCAATTGCCATCATAATTGCTCCGAGAGGCGTGGATCTTGCTTCTGAAATATAATCCTTACCCATGTGGTTAAGTGCAAAAGTTATTGCAAAAGGCATCAGACAAAGGAGCATTGCTTCTGCATTCTTTCCTGAATTCTGAGCATCGATCTCATCTTTTACCGCGCTCATCTCGGAAAGCATCTGGCAGCTGCTCCTTAAGATCTCAAGCGAGTTGTTTCCGATCCTTCCTGCGATTCCTAATGCATGAAAGACAGGCACTACTTCGGGAAAGGAAAGTTCCTTGGCAAAGGAATCGAGGCTCTGATCCAGATCCCTGTGCATGCTGATGCTGTGTTCAAGCTTAATGAGAGGAGGGATAACGGCACTCCTTTTGCCGAAAGTCTGCTCGATTATGGGACGTGCGTGACATAATGATCTCTCGATCGTATATCCGCTGCTTACCGAAGTCGTCAAAGTCTGAAGTAATACGAGAAGCTGTGTTCTCATATGGGTATATCTCGATCTGTAGATCTTATCCGTTACAGAGAGCCATGGAAATACTGCAAGTACCAGAGACAGAAGGATCCTTATCAGGATACTGTCGATGAACATTGATGAAAGGACAGTGATAAGTATTACTATCGGAGGATAGATCCATAAGTGCCTGATCCTGTATTGTTTTTTTATAGATTCACTGCTGCTCTTATCTGTAGGACGAGATCTTTTCCAGAACTTCGTCGTTAATGTGCTGCTCAACTTCTTCGCCTCCTTTATTCGTAAATAAGGTCATGAGCCTGAATTCCCCGTTTACCGGCGGCATAAGGCTCGATATCTCATCTACAAATCTCTTTCCGTCACGGTTACGGGTTATATGGATGATCAGATCTATGCCCATGGATATCTGGGAGATGACAGCTTCAAAAGGAAGTCCTGAACCTGCCATGACCATACCTGACAGTCGCTCCAGCATCTCATAACACGAGTTGGCATGTCCCGTGCACATGGATCCCGGGTGTCCCGTATTAAGCGCGTGCATCATGTCGGCGCTTTCCGTACCTCTGACCTCCCCGACAATGATCCGGTCTGGTCTCATTCTTAAGGCGGCACGGATAAGAGCTCCTATCGTGATCTCTCCGTTTCCGTCAGGCCCCGGAAGCCTTGCTTCCAGGCGGACAAGATTTGTTATTCCCTGAAGACTTAATTCAGCCGAGTCTTCTATCGTAACTACACGTTCATCCTTGCCGATGAAGGACGAGAGGGTATTAAGGAAGGTTGTCTTGCCGCTTCCTGTTCCTCCGCAAAGGAAGATGGTCTTTTTGTTCCTGACACATTCATAGAGGAATCTGGCCTCTTTATCATTAATGAATCCCTGTCTTATGAGAGTGGCGATATCATGCCTTATTCCCGTAAATTTCCTTATCGTGATTATCGGACCGTCAGGAGCAACCGGCGGAAGAACCGCATTTGCTCTAGAGCCGTCAGGAAGCCTCAGATCGGAGATAGGATTAGCTTCGTTAAGTGGTCTGTTGGAGTTTGCAAAAAAGCAAGAAATCAATGTTTGCAGAGAATTTTTGTCTTTGAACCTTATCTCCGATCTGAAGAGCTTACCGTTTTTTTCGAAATATATATTGTCGGGACCGTTGACCATGATCTCGGTCACGGACGGATCCTGCATCATGGGTTCTATAACATCCAGACGTCTCAGGCTGTTAAATACGTTGACCGCAAGTTCTCTTTTCTCATTTAAGCTGAGCATCAGTTTATCCTGATCCTCGCTTATAACATTTGCGATTATCTCCTTAAGACGGGCATCATCAGGTTCGCCCTCGCTCTTAAGGAGCTTTAATACGCATCTGGATATGCGTTCCTTTATGATCTCCGTGTCATATCTTAACTGTTTCATAATTCCTGTTTCTTAAAATGTTGTCGCAATAGTGCATCGTTACCGGTATGTCGTGGGGAAGAGATCTCGTTATCGTGCCGATCTCTGATCTGAAGCCCGTATCTTCATCTAAGAGGCGTTCCGGAAGAAGAAAATGGACTTCGCCCGCGTGAGATGCAATACGGATAAGTTCCTTTATCCTGAAGCCTTCAGCTACGATCAATACGTTCAGAGGAAAGGCGGGATCCGTCGTTAGTTCATATGCTTCTTCCATGAGATTTATGACTGCATCGATCCCGTAATCGAAGACATCATCGGAATGACGAGGTCTTCCCGGAGTAATGAAACCGTTGGTATCGGGTGTGCTGTAGGCCATAATATCTTCGGGCTTAAGTTCGTTCCTGGATGCCAGATCAAGTATCTCAGTTAATCCTCCCGAAGAATTATCGACACCCGAAAATGTTACGGGCATCCTGATCCCTGACATCAGGTCTATTCGAAGGCACATCTTAGTACTCTTTTTAAGATAATCGAATTCCGTGCCGATCATATTCTCCCGTTCGTCCATATAGGCGTAAGGGATGAGGAGGATGATCCTGCCGTTATGTTCGGAAGGGTTACCTACGAATGAAGGGACCGGCAATGAAGGATCGCTGTTGATTATCTTATTAGCCAGATATTTACAGTCGATTATCCTGCCGTTCTTGTATTCCTCATTACAGAGACCTGAGATCGTTACAGGGATATCCAGACTGTCAGAATCCCTGCAGATCTGTTCGTATGAGAACTGGTCGCTGTCATAAAGGATATGGATGCATTCGGCCAGAGGTATATCGGAAGAATCGATCCTGCCTTTTTTGCCTCTTACTATGTAACTGTCGGGGAAGTAGTTGGAAAGCCTGAACTTCAATAACTTATAGATATAGTCTTCCCGTTCGAAGATTATGATTCCGCGCTTCATGATGTACCTCCGTTTCTTTTTTGTTTGTGCGGGTATTTTATACTTTTTCGGAAGGGAAAAGTGTCGACAATTTCTGTTAATTCGTCCTAAAAGATACGAAAGTCTCAACTTTCATGTAATGTATTGACAAATGAAGGAAACAAACACTATAATTGATTGAATTTTTTAGATTGTTCATACTTATCAAGAGTGGTGGAGGGAACCGGCCCTATGAAGCCCGACAACCGCGGAAAGCAGCGGTGCCAAATCCGGCAGGGAAACCTGAAAGATGAGAGGCAAATATAGAACTTACAAAGCCTTCCTCTTCGGGGAAGGCTTTTTTGCTGAAGGTAAGAATGAACGGAGAAAGGCGGTTTTTATGAGAAACAAAGTTGGCAAATGGCTCTTTACTTCAGAGTCGGTTACCGAGGGACATCCGGATAAGATCTGCGATCAGATCTCCGACGGTGTCCTTGATGCGATCATTGCTCAGGACAAAACGGCAAGGGTTGCCTGCGAGACATGCTGTACTACCGGTATGGTGCTTGTTATGGGTGAGATCACCACATCTGCTTATGTTGATATTCCTACTATCGTAAGGAATACGATCAAGGAGATCGGATATGACGGATCGGATTCCGGATTTGACTACAAGACATGCGCAGTCCTTACTTCGATCGACGAGCAGTCGCCTGATATCGCTATGGGCGTTAACAAGTCTCTTGAAGCAAGAGAGGGCGATACAGATCCTCTCGATACGGGTGCAGGCGATCAGGGAATGATGTTCGGATATGCTAATGACGATACGGAGGAACTTATGCCTCTTCCTGTATCCCTTGCACACAAGCTCACATTGAGGCTTACTTCCGTACGTAAGAACAGGGTCGTAGATTTCCTTCGTCCTGACGGAAAGAGCCAGGTTACTGTCGAGTATGACGGCAACAAGGTCAAGAGAGTCGATGCTGTCGTAATCTCCACCCAGCATACGGAAGATGTATCTCATGAGGAACTTGAGAAGTTCGTTATAGAGCAGGTTATAAAGCCTGTTGTTCCTTCAGAACTTATCGATAAGGATACAAAGTTCTTCGTTAATCCTACGGGCAGGTTCGTAGTAGGCGGCCCTCAGGGTGACTCGGGTCTCACAGGCCGTAAGATCATTGTCGACACATACGGCGGATTCGGCCGTCACGGCGGCGGAGCTTTCTCGGGCAAAGATCCGACGAAGGTTGACCGTTCCGCAGCTTACATGGGACGATATATCGCCAAGAACATCGTAGCGGCAGGACTTGCCAAGGAGTGCGAGGTTCAGTTTGCATATGCGATCGGCGTTGCAAAGCCGGTATCCGTCATGGTCGATACATTCGGTACAGGCGTTATCGAAGACGAGAAGATCACGGAGATCGTCAAGAAGAACTTTGATCTGCGTCCTGCAGCCATTATCAGGGATCTGGATCTTCGCCGTCCTATCTATCAGAAGACTGCCGCATACGGTCACTTCGGAAGGACCGATATCGAGCTTCCTTGGGAGAAGACCGATAAGGCTGATATCTTAAGAAAAGATGCCGGGATCTGATAATATGATATAGACCAAAGGCCGTCACTTCAGTTGTGGCGGCCTTTATTCTTTTCGAAAACTATATTGTTATACTATAAATGTACCTCCTGATGATCGGGTTTATGCAAGTTATGCTTGTTTTATTGCAAGATATTCAAAACAAGTGGTTTTTGACTTGATTACAGGTATGATGATATTGAAAAGCTTTTCAGAAGAAAACGAGAGGTGAAGACATGAAACTGAAATACCTGCTTGATCCGGACGACCCTATAAGAAGTCAGCTCGCTTCATTGGGGATAGAGGAAGATGGCAATGCCGAGTATCAGATAACACGACGGAACACGGGAGTAAATTATATTCAGGGCAAGATCAGGGAACAGCAGTTTTATGTCGATGTCAAGGATATAGTTTTCATTGAGAGCCTCGGCCACGATGTGGTCATTTATACCAAGGGCGACAGCTATAACTCGCGCGAGCGCCTGAGGTATCTGGAGACGGTCCTTGACGGTGATGTTTTCCTGAGGATAAGCAACTCAACTATCGTTAACAGAAAACAGATAAAAAGGATCGAGGCTTCGGTATTCCAAAAGTTTACCCTTCACATGAGTGATGGTTCAAAGACTGAGGTCACCAGATCTTATTACTATCATTTTAAAGAAGTATTTGGAATCTAGGAGGTACATTATGAGTGTTGCATCATTGTTTTTAATCTTATTAATTCTGGCATTGCCGGTCTGCCTGGCTCTGACACTTGCCGTATATTTTATATACAGGTTCTTTTATAACAAACATCTGACAAAGGCAGTCACATCGGAAGTCAAGCTCCGCAAATGGCTTCCTCCGTTCGCGGTCATACTTATAAGTCTTTTTATCTTCATTTCCGCTTCGGCAGCTGTGGCATTCCTTTTATACGGATATAAGTTCAATACAAGTACCGGTAGCATGTCTTATAACGATTCAGTGCTTCAGATCACGGAGAAGGACGGGAAGTATTACGTAACAAGTAATGACGGTATCCTGAAGGAATCACAGAGCCAATTCGGAGATACGGTAGTCAATACCTACATGAACAGATCGGAAGTATTTATAACCGTTGATATCAAAGACGAAAAGGATGTTGCCTATTTCGTCGTAAATGAAGACGGTCATGAGATGAAGATAGAGTATAAGAAGAAGGACGACCTGACGTTCCTTAATCCCGTACCTATTTATATCACTCTTCAAGATGAAAGCGAGAGCATAGAGATGACACTCTATGACTGGGACGATAATTCGATCGGAACGGTTAAAGTAAATTAAGTCCGTTTTAGTTACAATTGGTCATTGAAAAGCAAACAAAAGTTTGCTAACCTCTTCTTATGAAGAGCGACAAAGACAAAAAAGATCTTTATAGACCTGAAGAACAAGACGTCGGAACTAACGTATCCGGCGTTATTGTTATCCCGACTTCCGTTGTTTTCGAGAAGAACGGTTTTGTCATCTTTTATTGCGGTAAATTCTCGGTCAAGGGAAACTTTGCGGGAAGCATTGTCCCGGGACTTAAGTATAAGATATCCGGTCAGATAGGCCTTTACGGAAGGATAGTCCAGATAAGCGCTTCCTCTATCGAACTTTCCGAGGAATCAGATCTTAAGGCTCCGGTCATAGCTTCCTTCATCAGGAGCAATTTTGACGGAGTGGGAGAAAAGACGGGACTTCTTCTGGCGGAAAGATACGGGGAAGACGTCCTGGAGGAGTTAAAGAAGCGCCCCAAGACACTTTCCAAGGAGATAAAGGGTCTTTCCGAAAAGAGGGCGAGATCGATGTCGGATATCATCACTGAGAAGGGACCTTATCTCGAACTCATACTAAAACTCCGGCTGTTCGGACTTACGGAAGAGCAGGCTTCCAAGACATATGATATGTTCGGACTGACTTCCTATGACGAGATATCAGTAAATCCCTATAAGCTCCTGCGTGTTGACGGCATAGGTTTTGAAACATGCGAATACCTGGCAGGCAAACTCGATATCGACAAGCTTGATCCAATGAGGATATTAGGTGCGGTCTTAAGCATCCTTAATGAGGTGCATTATACATCCGGACATACATATATGAACCCTCAGATCCTTAAGGATAACGTAAAAAAACTGATCTTCCAGGGCGGTATCTGTGATACCTGCAAAAAGAGCTCCGATTGTGACGGGGATGATAATTCCTGCAGCAGATTTGAGATATCCTACGAAGAAGCCCTAAGGCTCGGGATAAGCGCAGATGATATCGTCATCTATAAGTTTTCGGATAATAAATGCATGAGCTGCAGAGAAGATGAGGAAGGATCGAGGGCAGCTCTGAAGAAGATATTCAGGACCGAAGCAGGGATCAAATCAGAGATAGAGACATTCGTAAATGCAGGCAAGGTCTTTTTCGATATCGAAAAAGCTGATATGAGGATACAAAAGCTCTCGGAGGACCGGGGCATTGAACTTGACGAGCTTCAGAAAGAAGCATTAAGGATGTGTTTTAATGAGCCTTTCTCGATTATTACCGGAGGCCCTGGAACCGGCAAGACAACAATAACGGGGATCCTTGCTTCCCATTTTACGGAGCAGAAGATCAAATGCCTTTTCTGTGCGCCTACGGGAAGAGCTGCAAAGAGGTTGTCGGAAGCTACGGGACATTCTGCTCATACGATCCACAGGCTTCTTGAGGTAAGACCTGTTGACGGGGAATCGGGATTCGTGTTCGGAAGAAACTTCCACAATCCGTTGGATGCAAGGGTAATTGTCGTGGATGAAGCCTCAATGGTCGATAATGCGCTCTTTTTGGCGCTGCTTCGCGCTGTCAAACCCGACAGTTCCGTGATATTGATAGGTGACCCCAACCAGCTTCCGTCTGTAGGTCCCGGTAATCTCCTGTCTGATCTTCTGGAATGCAGCTCGATCCCGAGAGTTGAACTTAAATATGTCTTCAGACAGGATAACGACAGTTCCATAGCCGCGAATGCATACAGGATATTACAGGGTGAACAGCTGATCGGAAATGACACTGATTTCAGGATAATCAAGTCAAAGAATGAAGAAGATGCCAAAGAGAAGATCTTTGAACTTTATGACAGATATAAAGATGACGATATGGTCATATTGTCACCTACGAAGCAGAACTTTCTCGGCACCAAAGCTCTTAATAAGGAATTGCAGGCGATCGCATCCGATCCGTTACGCAATTCTCTTACCGTAGGAGGCTCGGATCTGTACTGCGAGAATGACCGCATCATGCAGATCAAGAATGATTACAATATAGAGAGCATCGATCCTTTGACAGGCGAGGTGGAGACAGGCGTATATAACGGCGAACTTGGTTATATCTCCAAGATCGGTGATCTTGACGGATCGGTCGAAGCGGTATTTGATGACGGCAGGAAAGTAATCTATGAAGGAAAGACATTAAGCGATATCGATCTTGCATATGCCATGACTGTCCACAAATCCCAGGGCTGCGAATTCGATACGGTAATGATCGTTTTAGGAAGGATGTCTCCCAAGCTCCTTAACCGGAAACTTCTCTATACGGGAGTCACGAGAGGCAAGAAAAATGTTGTTATTATCGACACTTTCGGGACTTTGGACAAGATGATCAGATCTTCCGACAGAGATCTCAGGAATACTTCTTTAAGGGATTTTCTGAAGATCATCGACAACAAGAGGAAAAAGGCTGATGAAGATACTTAAAGAGGCTCTTGATATCCTGTTTCCCCAATGCTGTCTTATCTGCGGAAAGATGTCCGATGTCTCGATCAACAAAGTGCCTGTCTGTAAGAAGTGCCTTGCTGACATGGTCCTGATCCCGAAGTACCAAAGATGGCAGTTCTGTCTGTCGGAACCCTATAAGGGCGACAGATATCCCGGGTTGCCGTTATATATATGCTTTGTCTATAAGGGGAAAGTGACTGATCTGATCCACAGGGTCAAGTTTGGTCAAAGGGCAGAACTTGCCCGTATGATGGGATATCTGACCGGGAACAGCCTTAAGGCGGACGGTGTCTTTGTCGATGCAGTGATCCCCATTCCGCTTTCTTACGGAAGACTCATGGAAAGAGGTTTTAATCAGGCAGAGGAGATGGGGATCGAGATATCGAGGATCCTTAATGTTCCGGTCCTTACCGGAGTGATCTCAAGACCAAAAGAGACAAAGCGCCAGGCGGAACTTACTGACGATTCCCAAAGGGCCCGGAATATAAGCGGAGCATTTTCCTTTAATCCGAATTACTCCGTTTACGGCATGACGATTCTTCTCGTTGATGATGTCGCGACGACGGGAAACACGCTTCATGAAGCATCTTCGGTCCTTCTCGAAAACGGAGCTGATAACGTTCTCTGCTGTGCCTTTGCAGGTAACCGCACCGTCAAGAATGCGGAGACTTACTGACATTCGAAACTAATGGTAAAATCAGATAAAAAGGAGGTCCTTATGCCCATTCCCGTAAACAGGATAACAGAAAAGCTCGACGGATATCTGTCGCATAACGATACAAGGGCTGCGGAAGACCTTCTTTTATATTGGGAGAATGAAGCTGTAAAGGAAGGGGATAACAGGGGATTATTGTCCGTCCTGAACGAACAGATCGGTTTCTACAGAAGAAACAGGGATATAGAAAAAGGACAAAGGGCGATAAGCACTGCATTAAATCTCATGAAGGATGAAGAGCCTTCCTTTGCGGTAATCTACGTAAATATCGCTACGACCGTTAAGTCCTACGGTGATGACAGACTTGCTCTGGAGTTTTTTAACAGGGCAAAGAGACTTTTCGAAAAGTATGAGATGACGGAAAACTATGAATATGCGGCTTTTCTTAATAATCTCGGAACATGCCTTTCTGATCTCGGCAGATTTAAGGAAGCGTGTGATTCGTTCGACAAGGCAGTCGATATACTCAAAAAGCGCGGCTGTGGAAACTGTCAGATCGCGGTATCTTATGTCAATAAAGCGCATGTTCTGGACAGGAGCGGCGAAAAGGACGGAATCGAGGGGCTTCTGGATCTTGCCTGGGAGGAACTTAATAATGAGCCTTTCCCGAGGGGCGGCGAATATGCATTTGCGGTAAGTAAATGTGCACCGTCCTTCGAGTATTTCGGGAGGGTGACTGAAGCAAAAGCTCTTATGGAGGTGGCAGATGAGATATATCAAGGGTCTTGAGCTGTCCCGGGAGTTTTATCATGAATACGGCCTTCCGATGCTCTTGAAGGAATTCGGCGAAGAGATGGGGAGGATCGCTGCGGGCCTTACAGGTCACGGCTCGGAATGCTTCGGTTTTGATGATGAAGTATCGTCAGATCACGATCTCGAGCCCGGGTTTTGTATATGGCTTACCGATGAAGACGACAGGGAATTCGGCTTCCGTCTTATGAGGGCTTATATGAAGCTCCCGAAGGAATATAAGGGTCTTAAGCTCAAGGAATCGAGTATCTACGGTACGCGCGGAAGGGGAGTACATACCATATGGGATTTCTATTCCTATTATCTCGGAATGAGAAGACTTCCGGTTACACCTGCTGAATGGCTTAGGATCCCGCCATTTTATCTTGCCGAAGCGACCAACGGGGAGGTCTTTTCTGACCCTCTGGGAGAGTTTACGAAGATAAGGGAAGAGATCTTACATAATGTTCCTGAAGATGTCTGGAAAAAAAGACTGGCCAGCGATGTTTTTGAGATGGCTCAGAAAGGACAGTATAATTATGACAGATGCTTAAGGCACGGCGAAAAAGGTGCTGCGGTACTGTCTTTGAACGGTTATATAAATGCCCTGATCTCAGCTGTCTACATAATAAACCGCGCGCATATGCCGTATTATAAATGGGCATTGCGCGCGATCAGTGATCTTGGTTATTACGGCAATCTGAAGGATGATATAGAGAAAGCCCTGACGGATCCCTTAAATGCGGGGGATTTCATAGGATCTTCCTCAAGCCTTATTAAGGATCACCTTGTAAATTCTTACGGCTTAAAGGATACGGGAGATTATCTCGAGGGATATTCATATGGGATAAATGACCTGATCGAAGATCATGATCTTCGAAATTCCCCCGTAATGCTCTAGATCTTGAAATCATCAAACTTGGAAGATGCTTCCTTGAGGAGCTCGATGATATTGAGGTGCTGAGGGCATACGCTCTCGCACTGACCGCACTCGAGACAGTCTGATGCCTTACCGTATTTGGAAGTCAAGCCGTTATAGTAGAAGTTCGGCCTGATATCCAGAGGGACTTTTCTCTTGTCATTAAGAGCCGAGAAGATATCAGGGATACTTATATTGGAAGGGCATCCGTCAACACAGTATCTGCAGCCGGTACAAGGAACGATCTCGGTCTTGAACATCGATCTTTTTGCCTTGGCCAATGTCTCTTTCTCCTCAACGGACAGAGGTTCAAAATCAGTAAATGTCTTAAGATTATCCTCCATCTGTTCTTCGTTGCTCATACCGCTCAATATGAACCTTATTCCCGGAAGGCTTCCTACAAATCTCAAGGCCCATGAAGCGATCGACATATCCGGACGCATATCCTTTAAAATCTTCTCCGTCTCCTCGTCAGCCTTGGCCAAAGTTCCGCCTTTTACAGGTTCCATAACGGTTATCGGTATGTTTCTTCCGGACAGGATCTTATAGAGCTTGCCTGAATTAATGAGGGCACTGTCCCAGTCGGCATAATTGAGCTGTATCTGGACGAATTCGACTTCAGGATGCTTATCAAGGATCTTCTCGAGAAGATCAGGTGTGCCGTGATATGAGAAACCGAAGTTCTTGATCTTGCCTTCGGCCTTTTTCTCCATTGCCCAATTGAAGCAGTCAAACTTCTCGTAGATATCATAATTGTTGCCGTCTTCCACACTGTGAAGGAGGTAGTAATCCACATAGTCAACGCCCATTCTGTCGAGCTGCTCATTGAAGATGTTATCCCTGTCCTCCATAGTCTTTATCGACCATGCAGGAAGCTTGGTGGCGAGTGTAAAGGAGTCTCTCGGATATCTTTTTACTATGGCGTCTTTAACGATCTTTTCGGAATTGCCGCCGTGATAAACATAAGCGGTATCAAAATATGTGTTTCCCGATTCCAGATACTTGTCAACCATCTTACAGACCTGATCGAAGTCGATCACACCGTCCTTTTCGGGAAGACGCATAAGGCCAAAGCCAAGCATAGGATACTTGTCGTTCATGGAAATACCTCCCTTTGTATTTAAATATATTTTATTTTAACCTTTTGGTGTTAAAGGGTGATATAATATTTCTGTGAATAATTACATAATCGTTGTTTATCAAAAAAAGGGGCAAAAATGAGAAAGAACGTATTTAAAGCACTTGCGACATTTTTATCTATCATGCTTTTTGTGAATATACTTTCATTCGATGCGGGAACCAAGGCTGACAGTGTCACGGATCAGACTACCGAAGACTTTGTTAAGCGCGGATATGAACTGATGCTCGGAAGAGAGGCTGAAGAAGAAGGCCTCGAATATTGGACGAATGAACTTAATCTCGGTCATCTTAATGCTGCTCAGATGATCTCGAGCTTTTCGGAAGCTCCTGAATTTATGGGTAAGGAATATTCCAATGACGAGATAATCGATATCTTCTACAGAGTCATGCTCTCCAGAGAATCGGATCCTGACGGCAAGGCTTACTGGCTCGATGTTCTTGACACGGGCTTTTCGACCAGGCATATCGTTAACGGTTTTGCAGGTTCCCCTGAATTCAAGAATCTTTGCTCGGGATACGGGATCGATGCGGGAGTCGTAAACTTCGTTGAGCCGCGTGACTTAAGCCTTGGAACGACCAGGTTCGTTGCGAGCTGCTACAGAAATATCCTTAAGAGAAATCCCGATAAGGACGGACTCAATTATTGGACATCTCTTCTCATCAGCAATGAGATCTATCCTGAGGAACTTATCTCCGAGTTCTTCTATACACCTGAAGGTCAGCAGGCAGTAAATGATGATGCTTCCTATATAGATGCTCTCTATCTGTCGTTCCTGGGACGTGCAGCTGATGATGCAGGTAAGGCATTCTGGCTTGATTCCCTCAAGGACGGCGTTACAAAGGAACAGATCTATGATCAGTTCAAGGACAGTGAGGAGTTTTCTTCTATCCTCGAACAGCATGATCTTACGCTTCGTCCGACACCTACTCCTACACCTGTCCCGACAGGCCCTATGATCGCGCTTACGTTTGATGACGGTCCTTATTCTCCTGTGACGAACAGGATCTTAGATCAGCTTGAAGTCTGTGGCGGCAAGGCAACATTCTTTGTCGTAGGCGATCGTGTAGGCACATATTCTTCCTGCGTATCAAGGGCTTTTGAACTCGGTTGTGAGATCGCCAACCATACATATGATCACAAGAACAGCCTGACTTCCATCTCAGGTTCCATGATCGAATGGGAAGTAGGTGAATGCAACAATGCGGTATTTAATATCATCGGGCAGTATCCGACTATCATGAGACCTTGCGGCGGATCATATAACGACACCACCAAGCAGTATGTCGGAATGCCTATGATAATCTGGAATCTTGATACTCAGGACTGGAAGTACAGAGATACGGAGAAGACCGTATCCGCGATACTCAATAATGTCAGTGACGGCGATATCATCCTGATGCATGATCTCTATCCTTCCACGGCGGCTGCGATGGAGATCGTTATTCCGGAACTTACGAGAAGAGGATATCAGCTGGTTACGGTCAGCGAACTTGCAGAAGCAAAGGGTATCGATCTTGAAGCAGGTGAAGCATATTATTCGATGCATTGATGATCAGATAGGGTGTTATGAATATTTGGGCGAAGGGTGACAAGATAAACAGTACAAAAGGCGGGAATACCATTATCAAGGTGTTGCCCGCCTTGTTCTTTCCGATTTACTTTATCTATATGGAGTTTGCCTTAAGGCTCCTTGCAAAGGGCGTTAAGTTTTTTGAACTGTCACTTCTCCGTATCACATTGTTTTCGCTTGTTTCCGGAATAGCGGTATATCTGATCCTGGAACTGATCCCTGCAAAGATAATATCGAGGATACTTGGCGGTATCGTTGTATTTCTCGGGTTTATTCTTTACGGCATCGAGTATTGCTGCATGGATTTCTACGGCATGTACTTCGGACTCGGATATATCACGGGTATGTCCGGAAAGGTCGTTGACGGCTTCTCGGGGACTTTGTTCGAGGTTGCTTCCGCGAGGATCCCCGGAATCCTGGTATTCTTTATCCCGGTCATTATCTATGCTTTCTTTTTTACCTTTATCGTTCGGAAACATAAGAATTATCCTAGGATCATCCTTCTTATCTTCATTAGTTTCATCATACTCTGGCTATCGGGAATCATCCTTTCTCTTAAAGGACCGGATAATAACTATGCAACATATGATTACGAACCTAATCTTGCGATCCAGAGATACGGTGTTGTCGATGCGCTGTTCCTTGAAGGTGAATATGCGATTTTCGGAAAGCCCGAGATACCGCTTCCGGAAGCACAGCCCGGTGAACCTCTGTTCACCGTTTTCGAGCCGCCTGTTATAGAGACTTCAGCACCGTCAACAGTAAATCCGGTATC
>JAILNZ010000146.1 GCA_024691135.1 Clostridiales bacterium | reverse complement strand
AACATAGTTATATTAAATATTTTCAGTTTTTCTTTTTCAAAATATGGATTTTTATCAAATTCCACAAGTTTTCACCAATTTTGTATGTGTAATAAAGAAAAATAAGATAAAATCTTTTGATAGGAGGAAAGAAACCCTATGGATAAGATTATTTATATTGCCGATGACGATAACAATATCAGAAACCTGCTCAAGCAGTTCCTCGACCGTGAGGGATTTAACTGCATGGGTTTTGAGACGGGTGACGACCTCCTCAAGAAATTCATCTCAGATCCTTGTGATCTTGTGATCCTTGACGTTATGATGCCGGGCCGCGACGGCTTCTTCATCTGCAGCGAGATAAGAAAGATAAGTAATGTCCCGATCATCATGCTTACGGCAAGAGACAGCGATTCTGATTATATCGAAGGTCTCAACATGGGAAGCGATGATTATTTTACCAAGCCTTTCTCCCCTGTTAAGCTCGTTACCAAAGTTAAATCGATCCTTCAAAGAAGAGAAGCAGTTCAGGACAACAAGGAACTCGATACATCCAATCTCACTTTTGCAGATATCAGTCTTAATATCAAAAATAAGACAGCAACTCTTAAGGATCAGGATCTTCAGCTGACTCCTAACGAATATGCACTTTTGTCATATCTAATCATCAACAAGGACAGGGCTATTCCAAGAATGGAACTTCTTGATAAAATATGGGGGTACGAGACCGAAGTCGAGACCCGTGTTGCCGATGATACCGTTAAGCGTCTGAGAAAGAAGATCGTTGATTCCGATGCTTTGATCTCAACGGTTTGGGGATACGGTTTCAGACTCGAGAATAAGAACGATTCTACATCTGAAAACTGATATTGAAGGTATCTGATGCCCTTATTTAAGAATAAAAGCAATAAAAAAACCGATTTGAAGAACAAGAAGAAGCGTCTTTTGAAGACTCCGATTGCTCTTCATATTTATTCTGCTTTTACGGTCATCATCGTCTTTTTCTTCCTGAGTTTTAACATCAATATCGGTTTTAACCGGATAATCCAATCCCATACAGAATCGGAATGCAAAAGAAGGATCGAGTCCGCCATTGATTCATGCCAGACATTTGCAACGTCTTTCAGCGAGACCATCACGGCAGAAGATATCCCTAATCCGGTGAACCGCCGTAACGAATTGATCAAGCTCATAGCATATACGGCAGACTCTTCCACAAATGCCGATATGGCCTTTTTCTATGAGGAAAGCGATAACGAATACAGGCTTATCTGGCCGTCATATACATTTGACGAGAAGAATACGGAAACAACCCAGAAGATCCTGGACGAACTTAAGGACAAGAACGGACTCAAGATATCTTCTTTCAATATCGAGAAGACGAGAAACATCCTTACCCAGATAATCGAGGACAAAGGAATCCAGCTCGGTAAGATGAAGAAGATCCAGATCGAGAATACGACATATTATTATATGTTTAAGAACTTCAATTATACGATCTCGGAAGATGTCGAATTCCAGTATTATATCCTTTTCTTCGTTGATACGACGAACTACTATTCTTACGCCAATGAACTTTATTCGGCCATGTTCAATACGATGATCATAGCGATCATCATTGCGGGTATCTTAAGTATAATAATATCTTTCCCTATTATCTCTTCGACAAGAAAACTGTCCAAGTTCGCCAACAGGATAAGTAAGGGAGACTTTACGCCTAATACCGGTATTATCGCGAGCCGCGAACTGAACGACCTGTCGAATACGATGAATGATATGGCAAGAAAACTCGAAGAGACAGACAAGAACCAGAAGACATTCTTCCAGAATGCTTCTCACGAACTTCGAACTCCTCTCATGTCGATACAGGGATATGCCGAAGGTATGAAATACGATGTCATAGACAAAGATGAAGCCGTAGACGTCATAATCGCCGAGACTTCAAGGCTTTCGGGAATGGTCGAGAATCTCCTGTCGATCTCTAAGATGGATCTGTCGTCATCCAAGGGATATATAGTCAAAAAATCGATCGTGGATGTCTACGAGATCGTCGGAGTAACGATCGAGAAAGTCCGCGGCGGGTTCCTTCATAGCAGCAAAGAGCTCATAAACAACATATCGATCAAGAGTAATGTACATATCTACGCCAATGAGAACGATATCTTCCGTATGCTCGAAAACATATTCTCCAATTGTCTCAGATATGCAAAAGAGAACGTATTATTCAATTGCTACACCGACAGTGACAATGTCTATTTCGAGATTTCTGATGACGGACCCGGAATAAGCGATGAAGTAAAGGCACATCTTTTCGAGAGGTTTTCGAAAGGAAGCGATGGTAAGCACGGAATCGGTCTTGCTCTCGTTAAGGCCATAGCCGAAGAGCACGAAGGAACTGTCGTCGCAGGAAACAAGGTCGAAGGCGGCGCTGTATTCAGGGTAAGTATCCCGCTTATCAAAGCGGATCAGCAGTTAAGCCAGCAGAATAAAGAGAACTGATAAAGAGACAGGCCCGAAAGCCTGTCTCCTATGATGAAAGAGGGTATATTGATAGAACTTAAACCCTTCTTATACCGATATACCTGCTGATTTACAGATATTCGCAAATTCCTGCGAGCCTGCAAAGCCGAAGAAGATCTCTTCCCTTGTCTTACCTGAACTTAATAATGACATCCAGTAATCATAGCCGCCCTGATCATATTCCCTGTTCATGAAGAGTCTGTAGAGCCTTTTGACGAATTCAGAATCATCAACACCGGAATTCTTGAACTCGGTACTGAAAACGAAGCTATATGCCGCAGAAGTTCCCGTGACCCTCTTTGCCTTGAGTTCCTGGGTCCAATAGTTTAAGCCGTCAGCATCCGCAGGGCGGTTTAAGATCTTCGTATATAATCTTTCCGCGAACTGTCTTACAGGGTCGGAAGCGGAATTATTAGTATTATTGTAATTCAGGTTCGCTCCGGAATTGATCCCGTAGCTCTTACAGATATCATCCCATTCCTTCGAATTAACGAAGCTGTTCAAAACACTCTGTCTTGTTGTTCCGTTACTCATCTGACTTAGCCAGAAGGCTTTGCCTTCACCATCGATCGATCTGTTGAAGAAAGCGCTGTAAAGTATCGTAAGATATTCTTCATCTGTCAAAGACCTGGCCTTGAACTCGTTGCTGTTAAAGAACGACAATGCAAGAGAAGCGCCGTCGCATCCTTTGGTCAGCAATTCGGCCGTCCAGTAATCCAGTCCGGAAAGTTCAGCGTCCCTTCCCAATACGACAGTATAGAGTCTTCCGACGAAAGCCCTTGTCAGGATATCGGAATTAGTGTAATCGGTCGAAGGGACCGAATAACCAATGTAGAGATTGTTGTTCTTTATCCCGTGAATACTCCTGAAGCTATCCGTATTGCCGCACAGGAAATACTTATAGGTCGTATGTCCCAATTCCCATGTAGCGTCGCAGTTATAGTACTTGCCGTCCAGCTTAACTATATTCCAGCAGTGATTGCCGCAATATACGATCCTGTTATCGATACCTGCAGAAAGAAGCAGCCTGTAGAACAATCCTGATACGCCCTGACAAACGGCCGTCTTTTTGTAATATGCATTGTATGCCGTATAAGTCTTCGGATCTTTCGAAGAAGCTGGCTTATTGGAATTTGTATAATCATACGAGACATTATTTACTATCCAGCCGTAGATAGCCTTGATCTTCTCATAATCACTCATTCCGCTTTTGATCAGGCTGTTCTTGAGCTTGGTGAGATCATTGGCCAGCTTGGCTTCTTCAGAAGCTGTTGTATAGTAATTAAATGTATAAGTGACAAGGTATAGATCGCTCTTCTTATACCCTTTCGAAAAATAAGTGTAGGAATAACTGTATGAATCAAAGCTCTTGGCAAGGAAATCACCTGCAGCAGGATTACTCTGATCATGTTTTACTGCCGTACTGACAAGGCCTTCAAGGTACTTACCCTTATCTGAAACATAATTTTTCTTGATATAGAAAGTAAACTGGGAAACTCTCGAGATGAGATTGGATTTTATAACGGCCGCAACATCTTTGTCTGACTCATAAAGATAATACTCACCATAGTAGTAATTACCGTACTTATGGTTATACGTTTTCGCGTCCGCGCTTACGTCAAAGTGCTGTGCGATCGACAAAATGTTGAAGGTCATTACAACACTTAATAAAACAACTGCAATCTTAAAAGTGCGTCTCATAAGCAAATCCCCCAAACACAACCACTAGCTTGCCCATGTGTTCATTCTATCTATAGAAAGCGTTGTATCAACGCGTTTTCGAGACCTTTTACAGATCATTTAACGAGCTGAAACACTTGCCCTCAAATAGTCAAAAATCATTTACAACAGATTTACAAATTTACACTTTATATAAAATTACTTAGTTTCAGATCTCTATCTCTTAATAATCCCCCTTAATATCAAATCCATGGTCCATAGGACCTCTACCCTTACCCAGATCGAGCATCGCAGACAATGCTCCCGATATATAATTCTTGGCCTTTAAAACAGATGTCTTAAGGTCATAGCCCTTGGCGAGATTTGAAGCAATGGCACTCGATAATGTGCACCCGGTTCCGTGGGTATTGGGATTATCGATCCTCTTTCCCGTAAACCAGGTAAGTTCAGATCCGTCGAACAATACGTCATTAGCATCATTGACGCTGTGCCCGCCCTTCAAAAGGACCTTACAGCCATATTGTTCAAATATCTTAACGGCGGCTTCCTCCATTTTCTCCTTTGAATTGATGGTTATCCCCGTAAGGACCTCAGCTTCAGGAATATTGGGAGTAATCAAAGAAGCAAGCGGGATAAGTTCATTCTTCAAAGCAGATACTGCATCATCACTTATGAGCTTTGATCCGCTTGTAGAGACCATGACCGGATCAAGTACGATATGAGATGCTTCATATTTTCTTAAGGAATCAGCTATAACACCTATAAGTTCAGTCGATGAGACCATTCCGATCTTGACCGCATCAGGTCTGATATCAGAAAAGACCGCATCAAGCTCTGCTCTTAGGAATTCCGGGGATACATCACAGATATCGAAAACACCTGTTGTATTCTGCGCAGTCAGTGCAGTTATCGCACTCATTGCATAAACACCGTTGGCAATCATGGTCTTGATATCAGCCTGAATGCCTGCACCACCGCTACAATCACTACCTGCTATGGTAAGTGCCGTCTTCATATAATTACCTCTTTTCTTAGATTGATTATCAAACTTTATTTATATGATTTCAATTGACAATAAGTGTCAAATATAATTGATGTGTTCTATTATCCGACAATAATAATATACCACCAAATCGCAGAAAAAAGGCTGTCTCAAAATACAGAGACAGCCTTTTTTTAACAATTAAAAGTTATCAGAATTCGATCCTTCTGCCCTTCTTCTGCTCTTCATCGCCGGCACCATCATTGTTGTTTCTGCGATCGAAGTTTCTTCTCTCACGTCCGCCGCCGAATCCGCCGCCTCTTCTGTCACGGTTTCTTGGCTCACGCTTACGAGGCTCTTCCTCAACAAAGCCTTCAGGCTTAGGAAGTGTATCGCGGATGGAAAGATTGATCCTGCCCTGATTATCGATCTCGATTACCTTGACCTTGACCTTGTCACCTTCGTGTACAACGTCCTCAACCTTATCAACGCGGTTCCATGCGAGCTTACTGATATGAACAAGACCTTCCTTACCAGGGATGAACTCGACAAAAGCACCAAAGTCCATAAGTCTTGTAACTGTTCCTTCAAACTCAGCACCTACCTCAGGATCGGAGATGATACCCGTGATGATCTTCTTAGCCTTGTCAGCCTTCTCAAGATCAGGTGTAGAGATATAGAGCTTACCTTCATCATTGATATCGATCTGTGCACCGGTATCGGCAATGATCTTATTGATGACCTTTCCGCCTGAACCGATAACTTCACGGATCTTATCTACAGGGATCTGCATAGATACTATTCTTGGTGCATAAGGTGAGAGTTCCTCACGCGGAGCAGCGATCTTAGGAAGGAGGATATCATTGATGATCTGAAGTCTTCCCTTCTTAGTCATTGCAAATGCAGCCTTGATGATATCGAGTGAAAGACCTTCAACCTTGATATCTACCTGGATGGAAGTGATACCTTCTGTTGTACCAGCTACCTTAAAGTCCATATCACCGAAGAAGTCCTCGATGCCCTGGATATCCATGAAGACAAGGAAGTCCTCATCGTTTTCCTCGTTTACGATCAATCCGGAGTAAATACCTGCAACAGGACGCTTGATCGGTACACCTGCATCTATGAGGGTGAGTTTCGAAGCACAAACGGAACCCTTTGATGTGTAACCTTTACTCATCGTGTTCTCGGTAACCTTTCTG
>JAILNZ010000106.1 GCA_024691135.1 Clostridiales bacterium | reverse complement strand
CCTCCTTATTCCTCGCCGTAGAGCAATGTGAAACTTGAGTAGTGGTCTTCCGTGTAGTAGATGAGACCGTCGTTTGAGTAGATGATCCTCTTGGCTCCGCGGCTGTCTTCACCTAGAGTGTCGATATCGCACTCATGGTACTCCCGCCCGTCTTTTTCGGGAAGGAGGCCCTCGTAGTTACCGAAATAGTCTCCGCCTATGCACATTCCGGGAGCGTATGGCTCGAGCGAACCGCCCTCCCAGCCGAGCTTTTTGGCTTCCTTCTTCGTCATGAAGTTGGAAGGTAATTCGCCGTAAGTATATATGTAGAGGGCTACATCATCGCATGAGGTGTAGGTGCCGTCTTTGTCGATCTTGGGTTCTTCAGTCTGCTCGACTGTGGTCGTGGCCCCGGTTGTCGTCGCTTCAGTGACGATCGTGGCATCTTCGGCAATACCTGTTGCCGCGCATCCTGTAAGGAGGAATGCTGCTGTAATTATGGAAGCAATCAATTTTTTCATAAAGCACCGCCTTTCTTTGTATATTTTATCTGTTTTTCGAAAAGAGGCAATATCAATACTTGTTAACTTGTGAACATTGCCCACCGGGGTCTGTTGAAATATAATAATGTCACCACAGGTGCTTCGTAAAAGAAGGTAATCGGAAACCGGGTGCAAATCCCGGACAGCCCCCGCTACTGTAAGCGGTATCCGTTCAAGACGGTTCCCGTAAGCCAGAATACTGCCTGTGAGTTTTTGTTTTGGACTTGCTGCGGTGGGCGGCATTGTTCGGAAAAGAGTTTTTATGAAGAAGGTAATTGCGCTTTCTTTGTCTTTTGTGATGCTTTTGGGAGTTCTTGCTTCCTGCTCGGATCAGAAGACGGAGGAGACAACAACAGCGGCCGCAACAACCGCTTCCGAGACGATGCAGGAATCTCCTGCTGAGACGGCATTCAAGCCTTTCTACGAATTCACCGATGCTTACGGAAATGACGTAGTCATCGAGACAGAGCCTCAGAGGATCGTATCCGTATCTCCTGTAATGACAGAGATCGTATATGCACTCGGCAAGGGAGACAAGCTTGTCGGAAGAACGGTCTATTGTGATTATCCTGAGGAGGCAGCTTCGCTCCCTACCATCGGTGATATCTATTCGCCTGACATCGAATCCATCGTTGCTTTGGATCCTGATCTTGTACTTACATCCTCGATCTTCTCGGAGGAATCCTATAATCAGCTTACGGAACTCGGCTATAATGTAGCCATCGTCATCGACGAGGAATCGTTTGAGGGTATCTATGATGTTATCTCAACAGTCGGTAACATCGTCGGCGCTCCTGACGAGGCAGCTGCTCTTATTGAAGACATCAAGGCAGAGGTCGATCAGATCGTTAACGACAAGGTTGATTCAGACATATCCGTTTACTACTGCATGGGCTGCGGCGAGTACGGCGAGTACACTGCGGGCGGCGACACGTTCATCAACGACATCATCGAGCTTGCAGGCGCTAAGAATGCAGCAGCAGATGCCGAGGGCTGGGCGTACAGCCTCGAGGCTTTGATCGCGGCGGATCCTGATTATGTCCTTATCTCGGCATGGGCCTATGATGAGTTTACGACAAGCGAGAATTATGCTGACCTTAAGGCAGTAAAGAACGGCAACGTCATCATCGTTGACAGTAATCTTTTCGAGCGTCAGGGACCTCGTATCGTTGAAGGTCTGAAGCTCGTTCATGAGCTCGTTTTGGAAGCAGCGGCTGAAGAGGCTCAGGCTGCATAACTGAAAATAATAACTCCTTCTTTTCGAGCGATCGGAAAGAAGGAGTATATCTTATTATGGAAAAGAAAAGGCACAACGTTTGGTATAAAGTGATCATGGCGGTGGTCATCCTCATTGCGGTGATGGCCTTCTCGTGCTGTCTCGGAAGCGTGAGGATCCCGGTCAGGGATGTCATCGGCGCGGTGACGGGGCTTACCGAAGTGTCCAAGGCTACTGATACGATCGTAAACAAAGTGCGTTTCCCGAGAATATGCATGGCTGTCCTCGTAGGCGGAGGGCTCTCCATGGTCGGCGCGCTCATGCAGGGACTTTTTAAGAACCCGATGGCGGATCCGTCCATACTCGGCATATCTTCGGGAAGCGCATTCGGCGCGGCTCTGATAATAGTATTCAACATCAATTTCTCTTTCATGGGATTCTCGGGATTATATCTCGGAGCAATGGGAGGCGCGGTCCTGGCCTGGTTCCTCGTATATAACATCGCGAGGATCAGCGGCGAGCATGACCTCAATTCCACGCTCCTTGCAGGCATCGCGATCAGCTCCATCCTGAGTGCTCTCATTACGCTCCTCATGACGCTCCACCGTGAGAGCATGGAGCAGGTCTATCTCTGGATGCTCGGTTCCTTCTCGAGTTCGACGGCACAGAAGACGGTCACCATGGCGGTAGTGGTCGCGGTAATCTTTCCTGTTCTGATATTCACGGCACCAAGAGTCGACGTCCTGAAACTCGGACGCGAGGCTGCCACGGGACTTGGCGTATCAGCATCAAGGACCACGGGGATACTTCTCTGCGCCTGCTCGGTACTCCTGGCATTCTGCGTCGCAAACAGCGGCATAATCGGCTTTGTGGGACTTATCATCCCTCACTGCGTCAACTTCATGAGAGTCTACAAGATGAGAGGTAAGCTTGTTATGTGTTTCCTCGTCGGAGCGGTCTTCACGCTCCTTTGCGACACGCTGGCAAGAACGGTCGTCGCTCCGGGCGAGCTTGCGATCGGCGCCCTGACGAGCCTTATCGGCGCACCGTACTTCCTCTACCTCATGCTCAGGAACCTTCTGAGGGAAAGGAGGATGAGATGAATCTGGAACTTAAGAACGTGACCCGCGCATACGGCTCGTTCAAGGCCCTGGATGACGTGACGGTGACGATCCCCGAAGGCAAGCTCACCGTGATTCTCGGACCCAACGGATGCGGCAAGACGACGCTCCTTCGCCACATAGTAGATTCCTTCTCCTCGAAAATGCCCATTGCCTACGTTCCTCAGGAGACATTCGGGAGCCTCAGCATGACCGTAAGGGACGTTGTCTCCCTCGGAAGATATGACAGAACGAAGTTCTACGTCAGGGAAAGCGAAGAGGACAAAAGACTCATAAAAGAAGCGATGAGGGACATGGAGATCGACAGTTTCTCCGACCGTAATACGGACACTCTAAGTTCGGGAGAAAAGCAGCGTGTCTTCATAGCACGCGCCCTCGCGCAGAACGCGCCGTGGATGCTCCTTGACGAGCCGACGGCTAATCTCGACGTCAAACATGCCGATATGCTTATGAGCGTCCTGACCGGTATCAAAAGATCCTGCATCATCGTTCTTCACGACATCAACTTGGGGAGCCTTTATGCGGATAATATCATCCTCATGAAGAACGGGAAGATACTCTCGTCCGGTAATCCCGCTGAAGCCGTTAACTGCCGTCTTCTCGAAGAAGCATATGATACGGGCTTTGTCTCCGCAAAGATAGGCGACAGGGAAGTATATGTAAGTTCCGGACAGTAAAAAGACCCGCGCTTAAGATGAACGCGGGCCGTATCTTTGGCTTAAGTTATATATCACCACATATTCCAGATAAGATCATCGTCATACGGATCACCGTAATCCAGATCAGGATATGCACTGTAGAAAGCATTTACCGTATATGCGCGCTGGAGGATGAAGCCGTTCAGGAGAACTCTGTCACTGCTCTTTTTCGAGAGGAAGAGAAGGGCCCGGTTCATCTCGGCTGAGGTAGGAAGGCGGTTGAGGACGATCCTGTAGACCGTATTGATGTATGTCCTGTCATTCATCTTATATGTCTTGGTGAGGAACTGCTTGGAGCTGAAGACCCTGTCGAGGTAATCGCATGCCGTGAAGTTGTGGGACAGGTAATAATCAGTTTCCCTGACGTAGGTTACGACATCATTTACACCGATCTGGTGCTGACAGTTCGATACGAACAGGAATGTTGCGTAATACTGATCGTCGTTCTTGACAGGCTTAGCCGCCTTGTTGTTGACGGTGACGGTGACGGTCCTGTTATCAGCGGCCGGCAAGGGCTTGGTGCTCGCGGATACCGGAAGTGCGATGATGCTGCAAAGAGTAGATACTGTAAGTACCGCCGTTGCCAGCGTTAATGCTTTTTTCATATAGGTTTTTCTCCTTTCAATAAAACATGCAAAGTGCATTGTTATACAAAGGATCCTTCGGTTCAATCTTGTAGCCACATCGTCATTCTACAAGTGTAGAACGAAGATGTCAATAGTTTTTTCTACATTTGTAGAATTTTTTTTCGCGGGACGGGAAGGCTGCTTTCATGCAAAAAAAGATGTCTCAAGGATCCTGAGACATCTCTTGATGTTGGAGGCGCCACCCAGATTTGAACTGGGGAATAAAGGTTTTGCAGACCTCTGCCTTACCACTTGGCTATGGCGCCGTGCAACTTTGATATTATGAGGCACGAAGCCCCTTTTGTCAAGTGCTTATTCGTTACCCGAGAGCTTGTCGGGCAGGTCATTCCACAGGTCGTTCAGATCGTCGTGACGGTTGTATTTCATGATGACCGACCTGTCATGCGATGCGTATATGAACGGGATATCGAGTTCCCCGAGACCGGGATCCGGAACGAAGGCGAGCTTCTCACATGAAGGATCAGGCGAGAACTCTGCATGGATGTCATCCCTGTTTCCTCTGGCGTCGAGCCTTATCCATCCGATCGCCTCAAAATAGACGAATACCAGTGCATGAAGGATAAGCGGCGAGTCGGGAGTATCGAGCCTTAAGTACTGATAGCCGATGCCCGCCGGGATCGAGTTGGCGCGAAGAAGTGCGCAGAGGAGATTGCTCTTCGCGAAGCAGAGCCCTTCCTTCGCCTCGAGAACGCGGGAAGCGCGGAGCACCACCTTGGATGAGCCTATATCGTGGGAATGTTTGATCTCGTCCCTTACAAGGAGGAAACACTGGCGCGCGATCTCATACTCGGGATCAAAGTAGGCCTCGGGATCGTTCCTGTCGATCGCATTGACCGCACGCTCGTAACAGTACTGCGCGATGATCCTTACCTTGGGATCGTCCTTGTTGATGTACTGACTTGATTCCATGTATCTCAGAATGTCATGTCTTTGCTGCCACTTCATCTTTTATCTCCGTCAATTATCGAAAAAGTCGATAGCATTTTTATAGAAAGCCGTAATAGCCTCATAAGAACTCGTGTAGATCGTATGCTTGGAGTTCGGTATCTCGAGGAGCGTAATGTTGGGATTGCTCCTCGCGAACTTGTAAGTCGTCCTCGTGACCACGAGCTTGTCGTCCTTTGAGCACATCAGGAGCATCTTCGTGCTGATCTTCGACATGAGAGACTTGTCAAGGAGCTTGTCCCTTACATTGACCGCCTCCAGAAGCCAGGCATTGGTCGACGACGAGTTCTGGTAATGCCAGTCGGCGCGCCTTGTATTGAGGTTCGTCAGGAACCTGTAGTAGCTCATATCCGTGCTCTTATCGAAAACAGGATTCGGATTCCACTGACCCGAGTGGACAAACCTCGCCTCGAACCCCTCTTTCTTTATCTGCTTCTTAACAAACCTGAGCGTCATCGGACGCGGGATGAAGCTGGTCCTCGGCTGTATCATCGGCGAACAGAAGACAGCCCTCCTGATGTTGTTCCGGTACTCGGCAAGGTACAAAAAGACGACCGCCCCGCCCATGGAATGTGACATGAGATATACGGGAACTCCGTCGGAATTCGGCTCGACGAGGCCCTTGATGAGGGCATCCAAGTCCTTAACATAGTCCTCAAAGTCCTTGACGTGGGTCAGGTGCTCGCCCGGAACCTCTCTTCCGGAATACCCGTGCCCCCTCTGATCGAAAAGGAATACATTATAGCCTGAATTCAGGAAATACCAGGCCATCTCATAGTACTTCTGCAAAAACTCGGTAACGCCGTGGAGGATAACGATCGATGCCTTGGCATCTGTTACCTTAAAAAATCTGTAGCGGAGCTTAAGTCCGTCGAATGACTCAAAGTCCCCTGTCTCGGAATTGTCTTCAAGAACAGGTGTTATTCTCGCAATAAAATCAGGATACTCCTCATCCGGACATATCTTAAAGTCTTTGTTTGGTGTAAAATACATGCTTGGGACTCCCCTCAAAAGTATTACTATCATAAAGGAAAATTGATATGAAAACAAGCAAGCGCAAGAAAATCATAATCCGCATAATCCTGATATTCATCCTGCTCAATCTCCTTGCCTGCCCGATCGTAACAAAGATCATCTACGATTCAATGTTTCCGAGATATGACAACACCGTTGTGATAGCACCTGAGTTCAAGTCCCTCGTTGATTCCAGAAAGACATACGACTTCAAGGTCGGCAAAAATACCCTCAAGGGATATCTCTACAATAACGAAGACAAGACGGCTCTCATCGTCCTGGCTCCGGGCTTCAACGCCAGCTGCGACGAATATCTTCCTCAGATAAAGAAGTTCAGTGACAGAGGCTACGGCGTATTCACCTTTGATACGACAGGAAGCTGTACGAGCGAGGGCGATTCCTCGGTAGGTTTTGAACAGGAACTGGTCGATCTTGACGAAGCTCTCACCTTCATAGAGGGACAGGGCAAGTTCGGTTACGGCAAGATCGCGCTCTTCGGTCACAGCAGGGGCGGCTACTCCGTCTGCAGCGCATCGCTTTTCGGGCACGATATAGATGCGATCGTTTCCGTCGGAGGCATCAACAGCGCCATGGAAGGGATCATGGAGCCGGCTGTCGGCCTGATGGGCAATTTTGCCTATGCGAATTATCCTATGCTCTATCTTTATCAGCTCGTTCTTTTCGAAAAGGATTATGTGGACGCCGATGCGGTGGAAGCTTTTGACAAGACGACGATCCCGACTCTTGTGATCCACGGGGCCAACGACGAGAAGATCGCCGTGGACGAGTACTCTGTATATTCTCACAAGGACGAGATCGAGGAGAATGATACGAACGACGAAGTCGACTATATCCTCAACAGTACCCCGGGCAAGGACGGGCACGTGGATATCCTGACTGACGACGTTCTCATGGACAAGGTGATTTCCTTTATCGATGAAAGTGTGCGATAATCAAGGGAGTCAGTGGAGGTAGGAGACTTATATGTGCGTTGTCGTTATTCCGGCTTTTGAGCCCAACACAAATCTTGTTGAGCTCGTTAAGACCCTGTCGTTTCAGGGTTACGGCGTACTCGTAGTAGACGACGGCAGCGGAGAGAAATATAAGGATATCTTCGACAAGGCAGCTTTATACCCCAACACCAGCGTAATATCCAATGAGCGTAACATGGGCAAGGGAGCCGCGCTGAAGCACGGCATCTCCCGCATCAGGGAATTCTTCCCGGAATGCAGGATATTCATAACCGCAGACGCAGACGGCCAGCACCGCGTGGAAGATATAGACAAGGTCAGGGCCGAGCTCGAAAACAAGGCGAGGCTTGTCCTCACCGTCCGCATCAGAAAAGGCAAGATCCCTTTCCGCTCGAGGTTCGGTAACGATCTGTCCAAGTTTGTCTATACGATCCTTACGGGTCACTATTTTACGGACAACCAGTCCGGATTAAGAGGCTTCACGATCGATGATGCCGAATGGCTTACGAGAGTCCGCGGAAACAAGTACGATTACGAGCTCAATGTGCTCTTCTATGCCGACAAGCAGTCGATACCGATCACGACGATCCCGATCGAAGCGATCTACATCGACGACAACAAGGATTCGCATTTTAATCCCGTCAAGGACACGATCCTTATCTACAGAAGGCTGTTCTCGACTGCATGGCCGTCCTTCGTATCAGTTATCACCTGTGTTGCCATAATGGTCGCCGTCTCATTTCTCCTTAAGTACAAGCTGTTCTTCCTTCAT
>JAILNZ010000103.1 GCA_024691135.1 Clostridiales bacterium | reverse complement strand
ATGCCGTGGCTCGTTGGGATCCTTTTCCAGCTTCTCCCTTAAGTGTCTGATATGGACATTGAGCGTACCGTCGCTTACATATGAATCATCCCAGACATTATCGAATATATCCTGTTTATCGACTACCTTATTTCTGTTCTCCACAAGATAAGACAAAAGCTTATATTCAATTGCAGTAAGTTCCACTTCCTTGCCTGAACGCTTCACGATGCCCGCGCCGGTATCGATCCTGATATCTCCAAAGGTCACTGCTTCACCTGATGACACGGTTGAATTCTCATATCTTTTCAGCACTGCCTTGACCTTGGCACAAAGGACATTCAAAGAATAAGGCTTGGTAATATAATCGTCACCGCCTATGTTGAGAGCTATGACCATATCGTCATCGCTCGATCTGGCACTGATAAAAAGGATGGGGACATTGATCGTCTCTCTTAAAGTCTTACAAAGCTCAAACCCTGACATATCTTCCAGATTAATGTCCAGAAGGATAAGTTCCGCCCTGTTATCCTTAAAAAACTTCAGAGCATCCGCCGCAGTATATACGCAGCAGGTGCTGATATCGAACATGTTGAAGTACTCGGCAGTGGATTCCGCCAATTCCGTCTCATCGTCTATCAACAATACTTTGTAATCCATTAATACCTAACCTCTGACCGGATCATCTGTCGAGTCTGATTATACCATTTAATCAAAAAAACATGAAAAAAGGGTCCTTCAAAAAAAGGACCCTCAAAGCATCTGACATAAAAAGACTTATTTAAGTCTTGCTTCCAGCTCAGCCTTCTGATCTTCGTAACCAGGCTTTCCGAGAAGAGCGAACATGTTCTTCTTGTATGCTTCAACACCCGGCTGGTTGAACGGATTAACGGCAAGGAGATAACCGGAGATACCGCATGCCTTCTCGAAGAAATATACGAGCTGACCGAACCAGTATGGTGTAAGTTCAGGCATATGTACGACCATGTTAGGAACCTTGCCGTCTACATGTGCAAGTACCGTTCCCTGCATTGCCTTAAGATTGACGTCGTTCATGTCCATACCCGAAAGGAAGTTCAATCCGTCAAGGTTCTTCGGATCATTAGGGATCTCGAATGTACGGCGTGCCTTGTCGATCTGTACGACTGTCTCAAAGAGCATTCTTCTTCCGTCCTGGATATACTGACCCATGGAGTGAAGGTCTGTCGTGTTATCGACTCCTGCAGGGAAGATTCCTCTTCCGTCCTTACCTTCGGACTCACCGTAGAGCTGCTTCCACCACTCTGTCATATAGTGGAAAGACGGTTCATAGTTGACCATGACCTCAGTCGAATAACCGGATCTGAGAAGGCAGTTACGTACTGCGGCATACTTATAGCAAGGGTTATCCATAACGGACATCTTACGGAATTCCTTGGAAGCGTCCTTGGCGCCCTTCATTACTTCCTTGATGTCGATACCCGATACAGCGATAGGAAGAAGACCTACGGCCGTAAGAACGGAGAAACGTCCTCCGACATCATCAGGTACTACAAATGATTCATAACCTTCTTTATCAGCGAGACCCTTAAGAGCTCCCCTTGCCTTATCTGTTGTGGCATAGATACGGGACTTGGCTTCCTTCTTGCCGTACTTGTTCTCCATATATGCCTTAAAGATCCTGAAAGCAATAGCAGGCTCTGTCGTTGTGCCGGACTTGGAAATGATGTTGACGGAGATGTCTTTGCCCTCTATAACATCCATCAGATCAGCCAGGTATGTGGCACTTATAGAATTTCCGCAGAAAAGGATAATAGGACTCTTTCTTGTCTTCTTCGGTGCGATATTAGCAAAGGAATGATTCAGAAGTTCGATAGCAGCTCTTGCTCCGAGATAGGAACCGCCGATGCCTATTACCACGAGAACATCGGAATCCTTACGGATCTTGGCAGCTGCCTTCTTGATCCTCGAGAATTCTTCCTTGTCGTAATAAGTTGGAAGATCGAGCCATCCGAGGAAGTCATTTCCCGGACCGTTCTTCTTATGAAGCATATCATGAGCTGTCTTGACCTGTGGTTCCATTCTCCTGACTGCTTCCTCCCCGCCTATGAACGGGAGTACATTGGAAATGTCCAAATTGATCATATATTTTCTCCTCACACATTGTTTTTAATAAAAACTATTAGAAAGTATATCATCCTCACATGTTTTCGTGAATCAGAAATACGTTATTTTCTGCTAATTTTGGGCTCAAATTTACTCTTTTCGAAAAGAATAAGTTATAATCCTAGATATGAGTTCTGAAAACATAGCTGAGACCAAGATAATAATACTTCATCTGGTGTCTGACACACCGGGTATCACGTACCATATGCTGATGGAAAAGTGTATGGAATCGCTACTTACGGATTTTTTCACTTTCTCTCAATGCTATAACGAACTTATTGCCGGCAACATGCTCGAGAAGATATCTGAAAACGACGGGACCGGCAGCACGACCGCTGACTCTTCCGAGGATCTTTTGTTCATAACGGAAGGCGGCAAGGCTGTTCTGGACGACATAAAGGGAGCACTGGATCAAAGGACGGTAAGTTTCCTGTCTTCCGCAGCATCCTCACTTCAAAAACAGCTGTCGGAACGTAACAGCCACAGGGCATCTGTCCGCGTAGAGGCCGGATTTTATTATGCTGATCTTACCTTCAATGACAAAGCCGGACAGATCTTTTCGGCTTCAGTCAGATGTGAAGACAAAGACAAGGCCAAAGACATCTGCAGCACCTGGAAAAAGGATGCTTCAAGGATCGTAGATTCCTTCAATGAACTTTTCGGAAAGTGATCTTACTTATAAGGGCAGAAAAAAAGACTGTCCTTCAAGAACAGTCTACAAACAAACTCAATTCAGATTTTAAGAGGTCGCTTAAATCTTTATGGTTTTAGTATAACTTTACATTGTGGAAATGCTATGTTCATTTTTTAACAAAATGTAAACAGCATTGTTCAATGTTGTACTAATTGTGAAAATACAACGATTTGTTCCAAAAATTATAAAAAAATTGCGATTTATTCAATAAAATCAAACTCAAAGTCGTCGATCCTTACGGTATCGCCTTCTTTTATGCCCTTGTCGCGAAGTGCGTCAATGACGCCCGCGTTGATGAGTGAACGCTGGAAATAAGAGAGCGATTCAGGGTCATCGAAGTTCGTTGACTCCATGGTGATCTTAGCCCACTGACCGCAAATATTGTAAACTCCGTCTTCGTCGACTTCGATCGTAAACTGCTCCTTGGGTTCGAACTTATAGATCTTTTCTTCCTCCGTCTTATCGAAGATCGGAGTGGCAGGAAGCTTACTTACGAGCTCGGATACCTTATCGATCAGAGGCTTGATACCGATCATGGCAGCGCCCGATGTTACGAAAACGTCTTCATAACCCATCTCTTTAACGGCATTTACAAAGAGCTCCACCTCTTCATCTGAAGCCATGTCCGATTTATTAGCCACGACGACCTGGGGACGGGAAGCCAGCTGCTCGTTAAAAAGTCTCAGTTCCTCATTGATGCTCTTGAAATCATCTATGGGATCTCTTCCGTCAGCGCTTGATACGTCGACGACATGGATAAGGAGCCTGGTCCTCTCGATATGTCTTAAGAAGTCGTGACCTAATCCCGCACCTTCATGAGCATTATCGATAAGACCCGGGATATCGGCTATTACAAAGCTCGTATCATAATCCTGGACGACACCGAGTACAGGCTCGAGTGTAGTAAAAGGATAATCAGCTATCTTAGGCTTAGCTTTTGTCATTACAGAAAGAAGAGTCGACTTTCCGGCATTCGGATAACCGACAAGACCTACGTCGGCTATGAGCTTAAGTTCGATAGACAGGTTTTTCTCTTCACCCGGGACACCTGCTCTTGCAAATCTCGGTGCCTGTCTTACGGCATTTGCATAGTGCATGTTTCCAAGACCGCCCTTGCCGCCTTTGGCGACGATCACTTCCTGACCGTCTTCGGAAAGATCCGCTATTATCCTGTCCGTATCGATGTCCTTTATTATGGTACCGACCGGAACGGCGATTCTCAAGTCTTCACCGCCCTTGCCGTACATCTTTCTGTTCATTCCTTTTTCGCCGTCTTTGGCAACAAACTTATGCTTGAATCTGAAGCTTTGGAGCGTAGAGATCTTGGACGTCGCAACGAATACGACATCTCCTCCCTTTCCGCCGTCGCCGCCGTCAGGTCCGCCGTTGGTCACATATTTTTCGGTATGAAAAGATACACAGCCGTTTCCGCCGTCACCTGCTTTGACATAGATTTTCGCATGATCGATAAACATAAGACACCTTTTGATTTGTAAAGTAAAAAAACAGTCTGCCGAGGAATCCCGACAGACCGATTAATTCAACGTTGATCAATAAGATCACTCAGCGATAGGATATACGCTAACCTGCTTTCTATCCTTACCGAGGCGCTCGTACTTAACTTTTCCGTCGATACGTGCATAAAGAGTATCATCAGATCCGATTCCTACGTTTGTACCAGGATGGATCTTTGTTCCACGCTGTCTGACAAGAATGTTACCGGCGAGCACGTGCTGTCCGTCGCCCTTCTTAGCTCCAAGTCTCTTGGATTCAGAGTCACGGCCGTTCTTGGTCGAACCCATTCC
>JAILNZ010000096.1 GCA_024691135.1 Clostridiales bacterium | reverse complement strand
CGCTCGTTGAAGTTGTGTATCTCCGCATCAAGTTTCTTGCATAACTCAGATACCGTCGATTTAGAAAAACTGGTTCCGCACAGTGTTTCTACTACCTTCTCGACTTTCCTTGTTGATACGCCGGCAATTACCATCTGAACCATAGTTGCTATTAATGACGCCTCACTCCTTTTGTAATTCTCGAAGACCATTGTGTGGAATGGTTCGTTTCTGTGACGCGGGACTTGAAGTGTAAGAGTGCCTATTCGTGTGTTAAGTTCGCGTTCTCTTGTACCATTACGGTAGTCCTGCCGATCCTCCGTTCTCTCGTGTCTGGCAGCTCCCAATTGCTCTTCTGATTCTGCCTTCATTACTTCATTGAGGATCCTTTCCAACAAAAACTTAATTGCTTCATCTCTGCTACCAGTTAAAACTTGTAGCACTTCCTCATGTGATAATGTAAGATTAACTTGAGTCATTCTTTTGCACCTCCTGTTGTTTATTTGTGTGGTAACAAACATTATACAGGGTCAAAGATGACTCATTTCTTTTGTTTTGAATTTACACCATTATACGGACATAACTCTGACAATACATACAAAATCCTCAAAAATGAAAAAATGTATGATTGAGCAACTAAAAACAGGGGAAAAATACATACAAAAACTCTAGAAATCCAAAAAATGTATGAGGACCTGCACTCTAAGGCCGCTCACAAACAAACTAAAAGAGGCCGCCGCCGGCCTACGGATAGACTCACCGCATTCCGGGGACAGCCCCAACATTTAACAACTCTTAACATCATCCGCGGATGAGCCGCAAAACCTCGTCGTAGTCACCTTTGAACTGAAGGGCGTTCATCCCGGCCGCCCTGGCGCCCGCGACATTGGCCTCCATGTCATCGACGAACAGGCATTCGTCGCCCTTTAATCCGTATTCCTCGAGAAAAGCGTTATATATCTCAACGTCCGGCTTCAGCATGAGATGGTCGGACGAGACGAACACGCCGTTGAAGAAATCGAGCGGCAGGAACTTCGGGAAGTAGACATAAAAAAGATCGCTGGCATTTGACAGGACATAGATCCCGCAGCCGGCCCTCTTAACGGCCTCGCAGAATTCCTTCGCATGGTCCAGCGGCGTCATGCAGATGTCCCAGTTGTCGGCGCAGGCCTTCAATGCCGCGTGAAACTTCTCCGGGACCCTGACCTTGACCATGTCGAACCTGTCCTTGTCCTTGATGTCTCCGCGGTCGCCCATCAGCCATTCGGGGCCGTTGAAGAGCTCGCGGCGGATCACTGCCTTTTCCTCGTCGGAGGAGCAGAACCTGTCCATGACAAACTCCGGGTTGAAATCCAGAAGGACATTGCCCATATCAAGTACAACGTTTTTGATCATATATATCTCTCCTTTCGAAGGTAATTATACCATCATCCTTTTCGAAAAAGAGGTGTGCTAATATAACAGTGTGTATAAGATCGGTGAGATATCAAGTATAACAGGTGTAAAGGCAGGGACCGTGAGGTTCTATGAGAAGTGCGGCTTTCTGGAGGAGATCCAAAGGCTTCCGAACGGGTACAGGATCTATAACGATCATCATGTTTTCCAGATCAGGGTCTGCGATATCGTTTTCGACAGCTTCGTGAACAGCAGGTTGAGAAAGCTCAGCATGAAGCTCATCAGAGCCGCACAGGCCTGGGACGAAGTCTCTTTCGGTTGTGCTTTGAAGGAGTACAGGGACGCGGTAATAACTGAGATCAACAGGACGAAGAGAGCCATAGAGCTCGCTTTGGAATGGAACTTTGACGACGCGGACGACGGGACCGTCTATACCAAGAAGCAGGCGGCAGACCTCGTCGGCACCACGCCCGAAGCAATACGCAACTGGGAAAGGAACGGCCTTATCCCGAAGCAGGAAGCGTACAGGAAGCGGTATTACACGCAAAGCATCATAGAGCGGATGTATGTGATACGGCTCCTGCTCGACACGGGATACAGCATCATGGCGATCCTGAAGTTCCTGAATAAGATGGACGGCGGCAAAAAGGCGGAGGCAAAGAAAGAACTGACGGACCCGGAAAGCGGGGACCTTCAAAGCAGAGCAGACTTCTACCTGAAGGCGCTCGGAAAGATCCGCGACGACACGGGAAAAATAGAAAACCTTGCATCGGCACACCACCTTTTGATCTGAGGATATAATTACCCCAAAAGATCGAAAAGGTGGTTTTATTTATGAGATGTTTTACACTCAATATCAGGGAAAGAGCAAGCATGGATCTGTACTTTCTCGAAGGCGCAAAGAAAAGACCTCTGGTGATCGTCGTGCCGGGCGGCGGTTACGTCACGGTATGCGACGAAGAGAAGACGGCGATCAAGTATAACGCGGCGGGCTATCATGCGGCGGTATTAAGATACAGCGTAGCTCCCGACCTGTTCCCGGAGGCTCTGTTCGACCTTGCCGAAGCAGTTGCGGCCGTAAGGAATAACAGCGATACTTGGAAGACGGACAAGGTCTTCCTGTGCGGGTTCTCGGCAGGCGGGCATCTGTGCGCGAATCTCGCGACCTTATGGAACAGAAGTTCACTCTTCGGTGACAGACAGGACATAAGACCCGACGGATGTATCCTCATGTCGGCGGTACTTACGAAGAAGCTCGATCACTGCAGGGATTTTCTCGATAAGCTCGCGGTGAAGGACGGATACAAGGATCTCGTCGCGTGTGACATGATGGTGAATGAAGGAACTCCCCCGGCATTTATGTGCGGAACTTATGAGGACAGTCTGGGGAATTTCCGGAACTCGTTTTACTACGCCGAGGCTCTGGGCAAGTACAACATACCGTTCGAGCTTCATATCTTCCCGAAGGGCGAGCACGGCGCGCCGCAGTACGATGATACCATATGGTCACTGCCGCCGGACAGAAAACCGGTGCAACGCGGTTACCGCATGATCGATCTGTCGGTCGAATGGATCAACGAGATGTGCTACAATATCTGAACATCAGAGGTGTGAACATGGCAGATAAGAATTTGGGCAAAAATCTTAAGAAGATGGCGGGCTACTATAAGCCCTATATGGGGACGTTTATCCTGGATCTTTTCTTTGCGCTCCTGGCGTCCGCGATAGCTCTCGTCATCCCGCTCGTTGTAAGATACATAACTTCAGAGGTCGTCTATTATGAGACGGGCGAGGCGAAGGCCAGGATCATAAGGCTCGGGATCGTGCTTATAGTCCTTGTGGCGGCGCAGTTCGGCGCGAATTATTATATCGCGGATATCGGGCACCTCATGGGCGCCAAGATGGAATACAACATGCGTTCCGAGATCTTCTCGCACTATCAGAAGCTGTCCTTCGCGTTCTTTCACGATCAGAAGGTCGGCCAGCTGATGAGCAGGATAACGAACGACCTTTTCGAGATAACGGAGCTTTTGCATCATGGTCCCGAAAACATCGTGATATCACTGATCAAGATCACGGGCGCATTCATCATACTCTTCAACATCAGCAGATACCTGACTTTGGCGGCGTTTATCCTCCTGCCGGTCATGTTCGTATTCGTCTTCGTCCTGAATAAGAAGATGAGGCGGGCTTTCCGCGAGAACAGGGCCAGGATCGCGGACATCAATTCCCGGATCGAGGACAATCTGTCGGGCATCAGAGTCGTCAAATCATTCGCGAACGAGGACATCGAGAGAGAGAAGTTCAAGGAAGGAAACGACGCATTCCTGAGGACGAAGAGGAGGACCTACAGGTACTTCGGCCTGTTCCAGTCGGGCATGACGGCCTTTATCCTTCTCATCAATGTATCCGTCATCGTCGCGGGCGGCATCCTGATCTCCGAAGGCCTGGTCAGGATCCCCGATTTTGTCGCGTTCCTGCTCTACATCAACACCTTCACGGAGCCGATCAGGGTCCTGGTCGACTTCACGGAGCAATTCCAGAACGGCTATACCGGATTCGAGAGATTTACCGAGATCCTTGCTATCGAGCCTGATATCAAGGACAGGGAGGGTTCGATCCTTCTCGAAAACGTAAAGGGCGACATCGTCTTTGACGATGTCTCGTTCAGATATAAGGACGGCGCTCACAGGGTCCTCCGTCACATAGATCTCGATATCAGCGCAGGCTCCTACGTGGCTCTCGTCGGCTCCTCCGGCGGCGGCAAGACAACGCTCTGCAGCCTCATCCCGAGATTTTACGATGTCACGGGCGGCTCAATCATGATCGACGGCAAGGACATCCGCGACATCAAGGTCAAGAGCCTCAGGGATCACATCGGTATCGTCCAGCAGGATGTATATCTCTTTGCAGGCACAGTTATCGAAAACATCAGTTACGGCAAGCCGGGTTCCACCCGCGAGGAGATAATCGAAGCGGCAAAGCTTGCCAATGCGCATGACTTCATAATGGAACTTCCGAACGGCTACGATACCGACATCGGCCAGCGCGGCATAAAACTCTCAGGCGGCCAGAAGCAGCGCCTGTCCATCGCGCGTGTCTTCCTCAAGAATCCGCCGATCCTGATCTTTGACGAAGCAACGAGCGCCCTCGATAACGAGAGCGAGAATATCGTTAAGGAATCATTAGAGAAGCTCGCAAAGAACAGAACGACCATCGTCATCGCTCACCGTCTCTCAACGGTAAGGAATGCCGAACGCATCCTCGTTCTGACAGAAAAAGGCATCGAAGAGAGCGGCACGCACGAAGAACTCATGGCGCGTGGCGGCATCTACTCTGCCCTTTATAAGTGGAATTCATAGTAAATTGTCAGTACTTAGTCTGAGACTTTCCCGGGGGATCAGTCTTTCTTGCCGTTTTCCTCGTAATCCTTAAGAGCGGCTTCGATCGCTTCCTGAGCCAATACGGAACAGTGCATCTTGTAATCCGGAAGTCCGTCCAGCGCTTCAGCTACTGCCTTGTTGGTAAGCTTTCTAGCTTCGGAGACCGGCTTACCCTTGATAAGTTCCGTTGCCATCGAACTTGATGCAATGGCGCTGCCGCAACCGAATGTCTCGAACTTGACATCCTTTATCGTATCGTCCTCGATCTTCAGATACATCTTCATGATGTCGCCGCACTTGGCATTACCTACCTCACCTATTCCGTTGGCGTCCTCAAGCACACCTACGTTTCTCGGATTCCTGAAATGATCCATTACTTTCTCACTATATAAAGCCATGATGTGCCTCCTTACAATATAAACTGATTCTTGCCGTTTTCGAGATCTCGCCATACAGGTGAGAATCCGCGCAGATATGTGACTGTATCTTTTACTGCCTTAATGATGTAATCAGCTTTCTCGTCCGTTATATCTTCTCCGATGCTGAGTCTAAGAGAGCCGTGTGCTACATCATGTACTCTGCCTATCGCGAGGAGAACATGGCTCGGATCGAGCGATCCTGACGTGCAGGCACTTCCTGACGATGCCGCAATTCCCTTATCGTCGAGAAGGAGAAGTAATGATTCACCTTCGATACCCTCAAAGCAGAAATTGATATTGGACGGAACTCTGTTATCTCTGTCACCGTTAAGAGCTGAATGAGGGATCTCCGATAATCCGTTAATTATCTTATCTCTGATCGGTTCGAGTTTTTCCTTATACTCATCAAGAGCTGCTACCGATTCTTTCAAGGCAGCCGCCATCGAAGCGATTCCCGGAACATTTTCCGTTCCTGCTCTCTTACCTCTTTCCTGTGCGCCGCCTTCAATGAGGTTTATGATCTTAAGACCCTTCTTCACATAGAGGAATCCGACGCCCTTAGGACCGTGGAACTTATGTCCTGAAGCAGAGAGCATGTCGATATTATCATCAACAACGTTGACCTTGATATGACCTACTGCCTGAACTGCATCCGTGTGAAAAGGAACATTGTGCTTCCTGCAGACCTCACCGATCTCTCTGATCGGCTGTATCGTTCCGATCTCGTTATTAGCATACATAACGGTTACAAGGCAGGTATCTTCGCGGATAGCATCCTCAACCTCACTTGCACTAACGATACCGTTGCTGTGAACATCAAGGAGAGTGATCTCGAATCCTTCCTTCTCAAGCTTGTTGAGAGTATGAAGAACCGCATGATGCTCGAAAGCCGTCGATATGATATGTTTCTTGCCCTTCAGTTCGCCTGTCTTAGCTGCGGATATGATCGCCTGATTATCGGCTTCGCTTCCGCCTGAAGTGAATATGATCTCCTTCGGATCCGCACCGATCGAATCGGCCACATCCTTTCTGGCCTGCTCCAAAACTTCCTTGGCTCTCTGACCGAACTCATAAAGGCTGGACGGATTTCCATATGTTTCCCTGATGAGATCCGAAAAGGTCTCTATCGCCTTGTCACTCATCTTGGTTGTTGCTGCATTGTCTGCGTAGATCAAGGTCTCTACCTCCCTTAAAAAGCATAGCGTAATCATAAACCCTATTTCCTACTATGTCAATAGGTTTTTGGAGGATAACCTTATTTATTACGTTTTCTTCTTTGATCTACAGTTCCTTCTTCAGGTAGCCGCACGTAAACGGGAAGAAATCAAATTTATGGGTTCCAATGTGAACCGCTCCGTTATCCTCATACCACTTCCGGAGCTTCTTGTTCTCTTCTACTATTCCGATATTCATGACTTTGCATCCGTTATCACGGGCAATTGAATATGCGTGTTCCATCAATTCTTTACCTATACCTGCATGACGGTATTCCGGCAAGACTGCAAGATTATTTAATTCACACTCATTGTCGGCCTGGATCAGAAGCGAATAGTAGCCGCACAGCACTCCGTCCTTCTCATAGACATACATTGGTCTGTGCTCACTATCCATATGCCAGAAAAGTCTCTCCGCGGTAGTAGCAAACGCCGTAAACCTGGGAGCATTTTCTTCAGTAAATCCATACTCGTCAGCTACTGTTCGAAAACTCCTCTTTATCAGATCAACGCATGCCGGAATCTCTTCACGTCGGACTTCTCTTATCATCTATTTTATGTTATTCCTTATCTGTTTTCTCTTCGCCTGCGAAGCAGTACCGATAATACGATCCCGCAGGATACTATGAGCATAACAGAACCGGCGACTGTTGTCACGGCTATAACTTCACCCGTAGAAACAGCAGCTGCCTTTGTTTCGGCAGGTTTGCTCTCCTGAACAGGAGCTTTAACCTCATAAGTTATCGTTATGCTTCCGCCGTCAGTAAATGTCACAGTGAGCTTATGATTTCCTGCTGTCAAAGTATCAAGATACGACTTCTTAACTGTTATGATCGCACTGCCTTTTTCAGCTGTGTACTGATTACCTTCAGTAAGCTTAGTTCCATCTGATGAGACAGTGCCGAGGAGATCATAAGTCTTCGTATCATCTTCTGACTGCTTGATGGTGAATGTGATATTTCCGTCCTGCTCGACCATACTCTTCAGATAGTATGTGCCCGGCTTATTAACAGGTACCGGAGTATCTTCCTTTTTTATCGGCGTGTTTGTCGGTTCAGACTTCTCAGTTGAGGTAAAGACAGCTTTATAAGTTGTATCACCTGTTACTGATGATATTTCAGATGACCAGCCTGAGAATTCATATGTATATTTGTCGTCAGCTGACTTGACCGGTATCGTTCCTTTGTAGGAAGGTGTTGTTCCATATTCGAGGTCTTCGGATTGAAGAACTTTGCCGTCTGCATCTACGAATTCGATCGTATATTTGTTTGTTGTTCTCTCGAAAACTGCCTTGTAATCTACACTCTCTGTTACCACAGGAAGATCTTCATCAGGACCATATGTGTTCGTTCCGTCTGTCCATCCTGCAAAGGGGTAGGAATATTGTGCATCAGGTTTTTTGTAAGGTTCTTCTCCTTCATAAGAAGGCACTGTATATATATCAACAGGCGATGACTGAAGTTCTGTCTCACCGTCTTCAGATAAGAATCTGACATCTGCCGTGAT
>JAILNZ010000064.1 GCA_024691135.1 Clostridiales bacterium | reverse complement strand
GTCATTCTTTAATTTCGTTACAACAGAATCCTCAAAATTCAAATAACAAAATGAATTCGTGTAGGTAGGATCAACCGAATCATATATTTTATTAAGAGTCGTTTTTAGTCCTTTGGTATACTCAATCCCATAATATCTCATACAATATCCTTTTAACCCCCATTAGAATTAGGATCAGTCGCTACAGCATTGTCCAATTCACAAGCTTCTATATTTGCGTTTACCGCTCCCATATAAGTTATAGTGGCCTTATATAAATCGTTCATATTCAACCGCAATTTATCATATTGAGAAAAGCAATTATTTATTGTACTTGGGGCTGCTCCAGAGCAATTTGCCAAATTATAAGATACGGCTGACAATGTGTTGGCCTCATACTTGTTTGTCATATCCATCATCTTAGAAAAAAATATGTCCTTATCAAAAACAATGTTAGTATCTCCCATATACCTTAATCCCCCAATTGACTTTCTAAAGAAGAAGCTGTGCTGTCTTCATATGCAAGAATATCAGAATCGATTTTAGCTATAAGAGCATCAATCATTACATCTAAACCTTCAACACATGTTCCAACCAAAAGCATCTGAGCACTCACTGCATCAAGCACAGCATGAGCATTACTCTTATCTTTCGCTCCAAAGGATGCGCTGATGGTTTCAGACAAACATTTATTATATTCTGATAGAGCAGTTTCCAAAGCAGCTCCGCTGCCGGATGAGCCTTCTGAACCATAGCTCAATGGTACATAACTACGAATTTCATTTTCATCAAGTTTATATATGTGTCCCATTTCTTCACCATCACAAATAATTTCTGTTAACGTCTCTTACTCTGTCATCATACTTTTCCTGGATATCATTCTTGCCAAACCAAGGCGTGTTGATTTCCACTAACTTAGCAACTATAGGTGAACTGGTGTCCAAAGTACCAGTGTTACTATTGAGCGCACTTAGATCAATCCCATAATTGTTCCTGCTTTCAGAAATCTTGGTCTTCAAAATATCCAATTCGTCATTTCTAACTTTCTTGCGTCTCGCTTCTTCCGCAGCACGAGCAGCTGCTTCATCAGCCTCTGATGATCCTCCCGAATTAGAAGAAGACGAACTCGAACTCGATCTTGAAGAAGAACTGGAAGATGAAGAAGTAGTTGACTTCGATGATGATGATGACGATGACGAAGACGCTTTACCGCCATAATACTCTGTATACCAATTGCTGCCTGCCATAAAAACCTCTAAAAAATAAATATATAAAAACACTCTCATCAATAAGTCAGTTGATTTAAACCAATACTCTCGATGACAGTGTACTTTTCGTTCACAAATATAAATAAATTAAATAATTACATTCCCGATGAAAGCACACCGAAAATAGTATGGGTTCTGTAACAAATAAACTATTCGGGAACCGAAGTTCCCGAATAGTTGTCTTTGTATGTAACTATTAGCCAACGGAGTTCTGACGCTCAACTTCGTCATAGTTGTTAGCAGCTGTTGTAAGATTCTTAGATACTTCGTCAAGATACTGAACTGCCTTCTCAAAAGTAGTATATGTACTCTTGATGTTTTCATAGAACTTCTGTGAAGCAACACCGCCCCATACGTTAGCAAGATTCTCTGCATTCTTAGAGATGGACTGATAAACAGATCCCAGCTCGCCTGAAAGCTTACCAAATGTAGAAGAATACTCTCTCAGATCAGAAGATGAAACTTTCAAATTATTTGCACCCATTCCAGTGTCCTCCTTTCCCTGAAAAATATACAAATATGTCAACATTGATATATTTGCTATAATTAGTACTAAGTATACAAACTGTTTACAATCTTCTCAATAATAATTCGTAAAACATAAACATTTTTGTGCATATATTCTATTTTTTGCATCTTTTTTTGTAGAAAATAACCAGTTTACTAGAAACGTTTTCCTGTTGTAGTTGAATAAATCCGCCTTTCCGGATTAACAATAATCTTATATTGCCGGGACCCTCAGGATAGCTTCTCTTTTTCGAAAGCAACCAGTCCGCATTCATACGGATGATCGATAAAGACCACATCCTTGCCCTTTGTCTTATATGCCAGGAGCTTAAGAACGACAAGGATATCGCCCGCGCCTGCAAGAGTATGAAGTACACCCACAGTGAAAAGAGCGATGTTGCCCAGGAAGATGGATACGATCATGACACAGATCCCCAGAAGGAACATGGGCATAAAAGTAGCGATTACATATATCGGCCTTTTAAGGGGACTTACGCATGTGCAATAGGGCGTAAGGTACTGGACGATAAAGCCGAACCTGATATCCTTGAGGCCGTTTTCGGCTCCGAAGGACCAGAACAATCCGTGTATCATCTCATGTACGAATACAAGTACCAGAAACAGCAGCACATAAGCCCCGATATAGAGAGGCGAAGTGCTGTGTATCGAAGTTCCATTGACAAGGTAATAGATTATCCCTGCCGGAATACAGGGTATGGCCGCCACCAGAGTTCCGACTATATTTGCGGTAACGAGCGAGATCAGGAGGTCTTTTCTCTCATATCCTTCTTCGAGAAGTTTCTCTTCCCTTTTTCGAAAAGAATCAGATCTTTCCTGCTCTGCCTTTGTAAGCTTTCTTTCTGTTTCAGCCATTTCCCTCAACTCCTTCAGATATCAGTTTACTACTTCGGATATAATGTCTAAGTCATCGGTACCGGTAAGTATTAAAAACTTGTCAGACGGATCAGCATACATGTACATATTCTCAGAATAGGACATTCCTTCCTCAAGCCCAGCCGTAGAATAATAGATATATGAAAGATTCCCATCCGAATCTGTCTGAAAACGCCTGTCTTCAGTCTCATTCATCCATGATTCGAATTCATCGTACTTAAATATTACGAATAACCGATCTCTGTAGTAACCCATTACCGCAACTTCACCCAGATTTACACTAAAAGGACTTATGGATACTGTTGAGACATTATCTACTATATAATCCAATCTGGAGTCGGCAAAGCTCATTAATTCTTCGGTAGTAGACGGACAGGGAGATAACTGTTTTACCTGTCTTGAACTCAAATTGAAGTATCCCATCAGATATTTATTTATCTCTGTTTTAAGATCTACAGGGGTTTGCGGGTTATAAAGAGTCTCATAAGTAATAGGCATCCCGTCTATTAACATGTTTACCGTTACTTGGCCGGGAAGATCATGGCCATCATAAAACCAGAAACCGCTTAAGTGAAACGCATCTATCTTAACAATGTCTGTACTGTCTGAAATCTCTCCGGCTCCATCCAATATATCATTAGTCAGGCTCACGATCTTTTCCCAGTTATCAGGAAACTTGTCATATCCTGTTTTTTCAATCTCCTGCTTGGAATCGCCATCACTGTAAACCAGTATTATATGATAAGCCAGGTCGCCCGTATTACTCTCGTTATCAGGTATATTTTTGATCTCTTCGATCAGTTCCGCTGCTTCCTCGCTCTCAAGGTTGTCTTCATCCCAGTCAGAAAGATTTATTCCGCGTCCCTCTTCTCCTTTGATAAAAAAACAGTTGGTGTTATATTTGTTTCCCGTGGCTGATACAAAGTAAATGCTCTCTATAGCTATATGATCGTCCTCTTGAGAAGAACAACCGACTAACATGACAGAGATCAAGATCACTGTTGATAATAATATTGCATTCAGTTTCCGCATATCTCCATTACTCCTCTTCCCCGTATTTACTCTATTGTATCATCACTCGTCGAATAAAAACCACATGTGATTCTTTGCATAATAAAACTGCTCTGGGAAAGATCCTGAAGCAGTCTTATTATATGTCGCGAGAATATTTTATTATCCGAGAACGACCTCGACCTTATGTGTCTTGCCGTCACCGCAGACAGGAACGATGCATCCGTCCACAGCCTGACCGTCTACTGTCAAAGACTTAACGCCCTTGTTGACGTGTGACGGGTTCTTGATCTCGATCTCATATGTGTCGCCTCTGAACTGACGTGTTGCCTTGAAGCCGTCCCATGCTGAAGGGATGGAAGGATCAACACGGAGACCGTCAAATTCAGGCTTAACACCGAGGATATACTGGGAGATGGCTACCATGTTCCATGCAGCCGTACCTGTGAGCCAGGAGTTCTTGCCCTGACCGAAGTTCTTGGCATCCTTACCGCCGATCATCTGACCGTATACATATGGTTCTGTCTTGTGGATGTCGGAAGTCTCTTCTGTAAATGCAGGAGCGATCTTGGAATAGTACTCGAAGGCCTTGTCACCGCGGCCGGCATATGCCTCAGCACAGATGATCCATGCATTATTGTGAGTGAAGATACCTGCGTTCTCCTTATATCCTCCCGGATATGTGGAGATCTCACCGTACTGGATGTAGTACTTTGTGAAAGCAGGGTTATTAAGGACAAGACCGAACTCGCAGTTAAGGTACTTGTCAATGGAGTTAAGGGTCTTGATGTCTGCTCCGACATCCTTACCGATCTCTGACATGACGGCAAATCCCTGTGGCTCGATGAAGATCTTGCCTTCCTCGCATTCGTGGGAACCCATCTTTTCGCCGTTTGCATCATAAGCTCTCAAGAACCATTCGCCGTCAAACGCGGATTCCATCGTAACCTTCTTCATCTTGTCGATCTCGGACTGAGCCTTAGCTGCTTCCTCTGTCTTTCCGAGATGCTCGAGTATGCCAACATAAGCAGGGCCCGTGTAGGTGAAGAGTGCCGCAACGAATACGGACTCTGCGATCTTGGAGTATCCGCCTTCTGCCTTGAACTTAGGATTGGTATATGTCTGGAAAGATTCACCCGGTGTATCGGAGAAGCATGAGAGGTTGATACAGTCGTTCCAGTCAGCTCTCATAGCAAGAGGCAATCCGTGAGGACCGAGGTTCTCGACGATGTGATAGAAGGAGACATCGAGGTGCTCGAGCATCGTGTGCTTTCCGTCCGGATCGTCGTCAAAAGGAACATTTGCATTGAGGATATCCCAGTCGCCTGTCTCCTTGATGTAGGAAGCGACAGAGAGGATCATCCACAACGGATCATCGCTGAAGTCTCCGCCGATATCTGCGTTACCCTTCTTTGTGAGAGGCTGATACTGGTGATAGCATCCGCCGTCCTTGAGCTGGGTCGAAGCGATATCGATAAGTCTTTCTCTTGCACGCTCAGGGATCTGGTGAACAAATCCGAGGATATCCTGGTTGGAATCCCTGAAGCCCATACCACGGCCGATACCCGACTCGAAGTAGGAGGCTGAACGTGAGAGGTTAAATGTAACCATGCACTGATACTGGTTCCAGATATTGACCATGCGGTTGACCTTGTCATCAGGTGTATCAACCTTGAAGATGCTGAGGAGATTGTTCCATGTTGTACGGAGTTCCTCAAGACCTGCCTCTACCTTCTCAGGAGTATTGTACTTATCGATCATCGCATAAGCCTTCTCCTTGTTGAGGACCCATGTCTCTCTGGTGAGAAGACCTGAAGGCTTCTCGGAAGCGAATTTCTTATCCTGAGGGTTCTCGGCGTAACCAAGGATATAGATCAATGTCTTGGACTCGCCCGGAGCGAGAGTGACTTTCTTATAGTGTGAAGCGATCGGAGACCAGCCGTCTGCAAATGAATCGGAAGCTTTTCCTTCCCTGACCGTCGCAGGATTGTCCCAACCGTTATAGATTCCGCCAAGGAAAGCGTCGCGGTCTGTATCATAACCGTCGATCTCGTCATTTACCGAATAGAAGGCGTAATGATTTCTTCTGTCACGGTATTCCGTTACGTGGTAGATAGTGGATCCTTCGATCTCTACACGGCCCGTGGAGAAATTTCTCTGGAAGTTTGTGCAGTCATCCTGTGCGTCCCAGAGACACCACTCTGCAAGGGAGAAGATGGAAAAATCCTTGGAAGTACTTCCCTCGTTTGTGAGAACGACCTGCTGAACTTCACCGTCATAATCCTGCGGAACAAAGAAGGTAACCTCTGCCCTAAGGTCATTCTTCTTACCTGTGATCACTGTGTAGCCCATACCGTGACGGCACTCATAGAAGTCAAGCTCTGTCTTGACCGGTGACCATCCCGGATTCCAGATCGTACCATTGTCGTTGATATAGAAGTAGCGGCCTCCCATGTCGATCGGAACGTTGTTGTAACGGTAACGGGTAATCCTTCTCAGACGTGCGTCCTTGTAAAAGCTGTATCCGCCGGCCGTATTAGAGATGAGCGAGAAAAAACCCTGATTTCCCAAGTAGTTGATCCACGGATAAGGTGTCCTTGGGGTGTCGATCACATATTCCTTTCTTGCGTCGTCAAAATGACCAAATTGCATATTTTTTGCCTCCAAATAATTTAGTATCCATATTTTACACTATATAAGACTCGATTTTAACCCATTTGAGCCTCTTTGCAGAAAATTAACAAAACGTTTCGCGCTGTCTTCCTTTCCTTTTTCCCTTCTCGAAAAAGCGGCGCTGCGTACATGCCGCAACACCGCTCGTTATCCTCTGTTATCTCATCCTCTCTCGATCGCGTAGTCCTTACAGATCTGCGTAAACTCAGGGGATTTTACAAAGCTGTCAAAGAGCTGCTGCTTTGTCATGCCCTTGCTCATTGAATCAAGCCAGAATGTCATACCCGCGTCATCAGGCTCTCTTCCCATGAATGTCCTGTACATTCTCGTTATAAGCTCCTTGTTATCAAAGTTATGGTCATTGAATTCCTTACAGAAGAAGAACTCATGTGCTGCAGCCGAACCCGTAAGTTCCAGATTGGTAAGTCCCAGGCTCCAGAACTTAAGGCCCTCTTCCTCAGGTTGTCTTCCGAGGCACTCGGTATAAAGTCTCGTTGCAAAAGCGATGGCATTCGTTGATGCGATAGTTGCCTTGGCTCTCGTAGCGCCTGACTTGACTCCGTATGTCGCACATATGTTGCACCACTCAGGCGAATTGATGAATCCTTCAACGACACCGTCTCTTCCTATGGTATCGATGCCGTTCAGCCAGAAGTTGAATCCGTCCGGATCATCTGAGGCATCTCTGTTGAAGAATGTCTTATAGAGGACCTTGAGGAACTCTTCATTATTATATCCCTTGCTCTTGAACTCGGGACTTGTAAGGAATGACCTGGCACAATCGGCTCCGGTAAGGGTACCGCCTCCGACGAGTTTGTCCCAATATGCTTTTCCTTCTTCTTCGGAAGGTCTTCCGAGAGCGACTTCGTACAGACGTTCGGTAAAGTCATCGAATTTGCCTGAAGTCTTAGGTTCAAACGGATACTTGTACTCGACTATCTTTACATCGCACTCGAGATCTCCCATCCTCGGATCGATCGGAACCGCGAAGTAGTAAGTCTTGTTTGCTTCGAGCGACAGGATAACAGAACAATTGATATCTGTTTCATCCAGATATTTGTTGAAATCCCTGAACCTGATATCTTCAATGTTGTAATCGCTCTTTACGTCGCTGTTAAAAGCTATACATGATAAAGAATCGTCGAATACGGCTACAACAGGATTTCCTTTCTTGACATTGGAAGAACAGAATCTGTATCTGCCGGTCTTTTGCGGAGTAAAGGAGAATACCTCCTGGGCAATATCCTCGTCATAAGCCTTACGATCGATGTGAACGGCCGTATCTGATTCGATGCTCTTAACCGTCGAATCATTGATGACAAAATAGTACATGATCTTCTGGAGCATCTTCTCGCCGATATCATCAAGTGCTATCTGATAATATACGACTTCGTTAAGATCATCAGGGATCTTCATCTCGGGATTACCGGCTTCGACTGAGATGTCACCATAATAATCTTCTACCAAAAGAACATAACAGATCTGGTCATATAAACCGTCTCCGATCGTGACTTCCGGGAAGACCGTTTTCCTGCCCTCAAGAGTGCTCCACGCCTTGATCTCTCTTATGATTCCTCCGTCGGAATTTTTGAAATTCAGGTTAGGATCTACCCTAAGATCAAGATACACACCGTACTTGCCTGAAGATTGATCGGTTATGTAACATCTGAGTTCACCACGTGACGCTTTAAGCGATACCGAGGATTGGGTCGAATCGAGAGTTTTCCAGTCAGAACCATCAGCATAGCAAATATATGTCCACTCATATGAGTATTGGACATCCTTGGGAAGTTCGCGGAAAGCAAGATCCACCTTAAGTTCTTTATTTTCTTGTATCAAGTATTTATAACAGATATCATCGGTTGAATTGAGACTCCATCCGGTAGATTCGGTCTTTTTCCCGTCTGTCGTGACAGTTATGGAAATATCAGCCACAACCATGACATTGACCATTTTCAGTTCTTTCCCGTCCATTCTCTCAACGGTAAAGTAATACGTCTTTTTTTCGAGCCACAGACTAAGGCTGTCCGTACCGCTGTCTATCAGATTAAGATCCTTGTCATAGACGTTGATCTTGATCTTTTGAGGGGGATTCATGAAGTCATTCACCG
>JAILNZ010000063.1 GCA_024691135.1 Clostridiales bacterium | reverse complement strand
TATGCGGGTTTTTTGTCCGCACTGAGCGGAGAACCTGTAGATATCGAAAAGATGGAAGGCCTTGCCGAAGAAAAAACACTGCCTGGGGAATTCGTCTACGAGCATGATTTTGATTCATTGGACGCCGTACGGTATGGATATTGTGCCGAATTCATTGTTTCTCATCCAAAGGCAGACAAAAAGAGCGGAGATGTTGCGAGCCTGAGGAACAGGCTCAAGCGGATCGGCGATAGTGTTCATGTGATAAATGATCTTGAGGTCATCAAGATCCATGTTCATACCAACGATCCCGGGAAAGCTCTTCAGATGGCACTCGAGCTTGGAGAGATAGACGATATCGCTATTCGAAACATGAGGGAGGAAACAAGACAAAAGCTTGCCCGGAAAGCAGCAGAACAGATCGAGCTGAAAGACTGCGGCTTTGTTTCTGTCGCTTTGGGTGAAGGCTTCAGTAAGATCTTTACTGACCTTTCTGTTGACAAAGTCGTCGATGGAGGTCAGACTATGAATCCTTCCATAGAAGATATTCTTCAGGCGATCGACTCTGTGCCGGCGAGAGAGGTTTTCGTCCTCCCGAATAATACAAACATCATTCTCGCAGCACAGCAGGCCGCGGAATTGACGGAGAAAAGAGTATTTGTACTTGGAACGAAATCTGTTCCAATGGGCATCGCCGCTATCCTTGCGTATGATCCATCCTTGTCAGGCGATGATAACTATGCAAACATGATGGCAGCGGCAGAAAACGTTCATACAGCTTCGGTTACGTATGCCGTACGTGATACGGTATTTGACGGCAGGGATATACATGAAGGCGATATCATGGGCCTTGTAGATAATAAGATAAAGCTTATTGGAAGCAATGTTCATGATGTTTCATTAAGCGTCCTGGAAGATATGGTCACCGAAGAATCCTCGATCATCTCAGTTTACTATGGAAGCGAGGTCGATATCGAGTCAGCCGTAAGACTGAAGGATGATATCACTGCAAAATATACGGATTGTGATGTTGAGGTACACGAAGGGGGACAGCCTCTGTATTATTACCTCATAGCGGTAGAATAGTATGAGGGATATACCTCTTGACAAGATAAAAGGAATAGGTCCGGCAAGAAAACAAGCCTTGATGAACGCGGGTATCGATACGGTGCGCGCGTTTGTTGCTTATCTTCCGGAAAAGTATGTTTTTCTCGATGAGATAACTCCGATCGGAAGTCTTGAAGAGGGAGGAACATATACTGTCAGGGGCAGGATCACAGGCCCCGTCAGAGAAAAAAGACCGCCTCGTCTCGTTATCACACAGATAAGGATAACGGATGACACGGGCAATATAGATGCTGTATGGTTCAATCAGCCCTGGTTGAAAAAACAACTTGAAGGAAAAGAAGAACTGCTCCTTCATGGTTCGGCTGTTAAGAGAGGAAATAAGCTGCTGCTTCAGTCTCCGACCTTTGAAACGGGCGAAGAAAAGATTCGGCCGGTCTATCATGCGCTTAACGGTATCCCGTCTAAAGCGGTTGCTGCATGTATGCGATCTGCTTTGGAAGTTGCGGAAGGTCAATGGCCGGACGAGCTTCCTGTAACGCTTCGGAAAAGATATGATCTGTGCGAACGTAATTTTGCGATGCGCCAGGCTCATATACCTGACAGCAGGGAAGCGCTTGACAGTGCGCGGTATCGTCTCGCGTTTGAAGAATTGCTTTTGTTCCAATGCGGTATCATGCTTCTTCGTTCCGGTTACGGAGACGGCATACAGATCCCATGTACGGAGGAAGACGGTAAAGCGTTCTGGTCTTCATTGGCATTCAGGCCAACCGCAGCCCAGATAAAAGTCTTCGGCGAGATCATAAAAGATCTTTCATCTCCATCACCAATGGCAAGACTTGTACAGGGAGATGTCGGCTCCGGAAAAACGGCTATTGCTTTTGCTTCCATGTTTATTGCGGTAAAGCACGGTTGGCAGTGCGCGATGATGGCGCCAACTGAGATCCTTGCGCATCAGCATTATGAATCAGCAAAAACTATGTTTGAACCGCTCGGTATCTCGTGCGGACTCCTTACAGGCGGTATGGGAGTAAAGGAACGAAGGACAGCGAAGGAACGCATTGCGGCTGGCGAGATACAGGTCGTGATCGGAACGCATGCGCTCATCTCATCTGATATCGTGTATAAGGACCTTGGCCTTGTGATAACGGATGAGCAGCATAGGTTCGGCGTGGAGCAGAGGACAGAGCTGCAGAACAAGGGAAAACGTCCAAATGTACTTGTCATGAGTGCGACGCCGATACCCCGAACGCTTTCATTGATCCTCTACGGTGATCTGGATATCTCCGTTGTAAACGAGCTTCCCGGAGGAAGGATACCCGTTAAGACCAGGATAGTTCCGGAAGAAAAGCGGGAAAGGTTATACGGGTTCCTGCTCAAAGAGATAGAAAAAGGCAGGCAGATTTACATTGTGTGTCCTGTTGTGGACCCATCCGAGGAAGAAGATGCGAAGAATGCGGAAGAAACATATAAGTATCTCTCCGAAGGACCACTTCGCCATGTTCGGGTTGGTCTTGCGCACGGAAGAATGAAGAGCGCTGAGAAGGACGCCGTTCTGGATGCTTTCAAAAGAGGGGAGATCGATGTCCTTGTCGCGACAACTGTCATCGAAGTCGGCGTAAATGTACCGAACGCAACGGTTATGGTGATCGAGAATGCCGACAGATACGGCCTTTCACAGCTCCATCAGCTCAGGGGCAGAGTCGGTCGCGGCAGCGAGGAAAGCTGGTGCTTCTTTTTGGGTGAACCAAACGAAAAGCTGAAGATACTTACCGAAACTAATGACGGATTTATCATAGCCGAAAAGGATCTTCAGATGAGGGGACCCGGAGAACTCCTGGGCATACGACAGTCCGGTATCTTGACGCCTGGAAAGAGCGTTATCGCCAGCGATACAAATCTTCTTAAGCTGACACATGATATCGCACGGCAATACTGCAGAGATCCTTCGGATCCGGAAGCGTCAGCCGTTCTCTCTGCTGCTTCTGAGATCCTTGAAGAAAAACTGAAACATATCGGCATGAATTAAAAGGAGTGGAACTATGGAAAGATTTGACGCGCACGTACATCTTATGAAACTCCGAGCGGATCCGCA
>JAILNZ010000051.1 GCA_024691135.1 Clostridiales bacterium | reverse complement strand
AGCATGCTTTGAAATAGAGTTTTCCACATTTTCGAGGGTTGGAGACTGTTTTTGAGAGCTTTTCTAACGAAAAATGAGAGAGTTTTACACATTTTAAAGGGATGCCCCCAAGTGAATTCAATCACTTTTGAGACATCCCCTTTTTCTTTTCGAAAAAGAGAATAAAGAAGTATAATGGATAAAAAGGGATGAGGAGCGGATATCTTATGGTCAACAAAAAACATTTCGGCAGGACATCTGCGGCGATGAGCCTGAGACAAAGGGAACGCAACTCCGTAATGAGACCTATGGAGGATGACCGCCCGAGAAATTTCAACGAAGTCATGCCGAGGGGACCTCTCGGTGTCAAGAATACCGTAGTAGGCATCCTGAAGGAGAACGGTGACGGCGGTATCGTTGTTCCTGACCCTTCGTTCAGGGAGACAAACTTCGGACTTGTCAGTATCGACAGGATCCATATGAACGGCGCACCGTATAACATGACGGTCGTTGCCGAGGTCTTAAATCCGGGTGCGGAAGGGAATTATATCGGCAAGGTGATCGAGGTCCTGGGCGATGCAGGCAATAATGACGTCAGGATGCTCGCCGTCATGCATCAGTTCGGCCTTTCGGGGACTTTCCCGGATCTTGTAAAGGAGGAGGTCAGTGATCTTCCTTTAAGCCCGACGGATGAGGAAGTGGAAAAAGAGATAAGAAGCGGCAGACGTGATCTTCGTGACCTTCTGACGATCACGATCGACGGCGAGGAAGCCAAGGATCTGGACGATGCCATATCGATCGAGCCTTTTGAAGATGATAAATACAGGCTTTATGTACATATTGCGGACGTGTCCCATTATGTCCGCGAGAATACGGAACTTGACAGGGAAGCGATGCTTCGAGGGACTTCCGTCTATCTGGTAGACCGAGTCATCCCGATGCTCCCGCCTAAGCTGTCAAACGGGCTCTGTTCCCTGAATCCCGATCTTCCGAGACTTACGCTGACCGCGGAGATGGTCGTCGACAAAGACGGCAACACCCTGTACGGCGAGGTCTACGAGAGCGTTATAAGAAGCAATATGAGGATGAGCTATAACGAGTGCTTCAGGATCTTATTCCGTCCCGAAAAGGAAGATGCGGAAAAGTACGGGGATATAATCCAGATGCTCTGGCATATGAAACGCCTCACGGATATCCTGAAAAGCTACCGTAAGGACAGGGGATCCATCAACTTTGACATCCCGGAGACCAAGGTCATCCTGGACGATGAAGGAAATCCTACGGAGATAATGCCTTACCCGATAAACTACTGTCACGGCATGATCGAGGAATTCATGATCTGCGCCAACGAGTTTATCGCAAAGAAGTTCGCCATGCTCAATTACCCGTTTGTCTACCGTGTCCACGAAGAGCCTGACAGGATGAAGATCACGAGGTTCTGTGCCGTAGCAAGGAACTTCGGAGCGCTCGGTACCATAAGGGGCAAGATAACTCCGAAGGTGATAACGGATTACATGTCAACGATAAGGGACGAGAAAGCGTTGCCGTCGCTTGATGCAATATTATTAAGGTCTCTCGCCAAGGCCAGATATGCTCCGGAAAACCTCGGGCATTTCGGTCTTGCGTCGGAGTTCTATTGCCACTTCACGAGCCCTATAAGACGTTATCCGGACCTTTATATCCACAGGATAATAAAGTCCTATCTGCACGGCGATAATATGCGCAAGCATTTTGCGGGTCTTGTGGGAAGCGTTGCGGATCACAGTTCCGACATGGAGAGGAATTCAGTCGAGGCCGAGAGGCAGTCCGTTCAGGTCAAGGTCGCGATGTATATGCATGACAGGCTCGGAAAGCACTATACAGGCAAGATCTCGTCTATCATCGGAGCCGGGGTTTTCGTCGAACTTGAGAATTCCTGTGAGGGATTTGTTCCGTTCAGAACGATGAAGGATCATTATCTTTTCGACGAGGCTTCATTAAGAGCCGTCGGAAGACACTCGGGAAATAAGCTCTATATCGGAATGGAAGTCGGGATAATAGTCGCGGCTGTAGATACGGATACTAACAAGATCGATTTTGTTTTCGATGAGGGCGTGGAAGATCAGGGCATAAAAAAGACCGGTTCAACGGAAGAACCGGCCTCGAAGGTCAAAAAGAGCAAACGCGGCAGGAAACTGCGCGGCAGATCCGGAAGACGCAGATGATCACTCAACGATGAACTTCTGGAGCTTGTCAACGAAGTCCTGACAGTCGTCCGAGAAGATCTCGAGTTCGATCGGCTTTGCAAGATCGAGGCTGAAGATACCCATGAGGCTCTTGGCGTCGACGACATAACGGCCGGATACGAGGTCGATATCGTAAGGACAAAGATTTGTAAGTGATACGAATTCCTTAACTGCGTTGATGGTATCAAGTTTTATCTTAAGATTAGTCATAATGTATTTCTCCTCTGATTCATGCCTAGATGATAACACAATCAGTTTCTTATTTGACAAAAGATTTTACGCTGTATTAGTATATTTTTTGTTCATTTTATTGGTATGGAGAGGCTTATTACTTGAAGGTCTATTTTTACACATTGGGATGCAGGGTCAATCAGTATGAGACTGATGCCGTAAGGGAACTGTTTATCAAGGCCGGATACGAGATAGTATCCGACCCGGGATCGGCTGACGTCTGCGTCGTCAATACCTGCACCGTTACGGGAGAAGCAGACCGCAAGAGCCGCCAGCAGCTGCGGAAGATGGCAAGGCTTAATCCGGATGCCGTCATCTGCGCCATGGGCTGCAGCAGTGAGATGAGCGAAGGGATGATAGATGCGGATGTCGTTTGCGGAACAAGGGATAAGCATCTTTTGACGGAAAAGATTGATACATTCCTCAGATCAGGAATTAAAAGGGAGCACAAAGCGGAACTTAAGGACAAGACTTCTATGAATGAACTGGCCGACTTCGGAACAGTTATCTCGCCTGAGATGAGCAGAGCCTATATCAAGGTGGAAGACGGATGCAACAGCTTCTGTTCATACTGTATCATCCCGTTTGCCAGGGGAAGGGTCGTAAGCAGGAAGGAAGAGGATATCTTAAGCGAAGTCAAGGCGATCGCAGATTCCGGGATCCGCGAAGTCTGCATAACGGGTATCCACGTATGTTCCTACGGCAAGGACAGGGGCGAAGACATAATGTCGCTTTATTCGCTCATCCATAAGATCGGTCAGATCGAAGGCATTAAAAGGATCTCGCTGGGCTCCATGGAACCTAAGTCGGTCACTCCTGAATTCATATCGGCGCTCAAGACAGAAGAAAAGCTCCTTAAGCATTTTCATCTCTCCTTACAGAGCGGATCTGATACGGTCCTTAAGAGGATGAACCGCCATTATACGGCTGATGAGTACTGCGAGGTGGCAAAGGCCCTCCGTGAAGCTTTCGGACCGTTCTCGCTCACGACTGACGTGATCTGCGGTTTCCCGGAAGAGACCGAGGAGGAGTTCGCCGAGACGATGGAGTTTGTCAAGAGGGCAGGTCTTAACAAGATACATGTCTTTCCTTACTCCGTTCGAAAAGGAACGCGCGCGGCTTCGATGCCTCAGGTCCCGGCTGACATCATAAAGGAAAGAGCAAAAAAGCTCATAAGCTTATCTGACGAACTCGAAAAGGAATTTGCAAAATCCTTTGAAGGCACGTGTGTTGAGGTCATGGTCGAAAAGTCTGAAAGAACAGATGACATGTTCTCCCTCAAAGGATATACGAACGAATATGTATATGCACAGGTGCTCTCTGATAAGGATCATCCTGCGGGAACTATCATAAGAGCAAACGTAATAAGAGCGGAGGGTACAACGCTCATCACTACGCCTGTTGATCCCTAATAAAGCCGTAAAGTCAAAGTTTGGCAGAAATATTATAAAAATTTGTATTTTTCGCTTGGAAATATAAATATTGTGATACAATTAGTTATAGGGATTTTACGGAGGATCATATGGCTAATTCCGAGACGACCAGATTTAATTTTACGGCAGATAAGTCGGCTAACGTTCGCGAGCTGATGACTTATGTGCTCCAGGCTCTTCAGGAGAAGGGCTATAACCCGATCAATCAGCTGGTCGGCTATTTTATTTCGGGCGATCCGACTTACATCACCAACTACAAGGGTGCAAGGGGATTTATCAAGAGGATCGAGCGGGATGAGCTTTTGGAAGTCATAATCACGGAGTACTGTTCAAAGCTCAACTGAGACAGATCGAAGATTCAGAAGACCGGTGCTCTCGCTCCGGTCTTTTTTTCGGAAAGACAAGGAGATTTACTGATGGATCAAGGCAGAGTAATGGGGATCGATTTCGGGATGCGTCATATCGGCGTCGCGCTGTCGGATGTCCTGAGGATAACGGCGACGGGTTACGAGACGGTCGACTGGAACGGCAGGGATGTCGATAAGCCGGTCGACAGGATCGCACAGATCGTTAAGGAGACGGGCGTGACCGAGATCGTTCTGGGGAAGCCCTCGAGGACCGACGGGACAAAGAGCGAGTCGGAGATGAAGGCGGAGGCTTTCGGAGAGCACTTAGAGGAAGTCACGGGCATCAAGCCGTTCTTCAGGGATGAGAGATATACGACGGTCATAGCTTCCAGGATGCTTCACGAGAACAACATGAATTCAAAAAAACAGAAGAAGATAATCGACCGTGTCGCCGCCGAGATAATACTCCGCGAGTATCTCGAGAGCAAAAGATAATAATCCGCGCGTATTATGATATAATTAATAAGTTAACGACCCTGATACGGAGGTACAGACAATGGATAACGAGAAAGAATTTGATAATGACGGCATCTTGAACGAGTTTGTTGACGATGATATGGATAATGTCATCACATTGAAGGATGAAGAGACAGGCGAGGAGTTCGAGTTCGCTTATATCGATAACTTTGAATTTAACGACAAGAAGTACTGCGTACTCCTTACCATGGATGACGAAGATCCCGAGATGGTGATCTTTGAGGAGATCGAAGACGAGAACGGTGAGATCACGATCTCTTCTCTCGACGAGAAGGACGAGGATCCTGTCTACGATTATTACGATTCACTTTGCGACGAGTATCTGGACGATGAAGACGAGTCAGAGGAGTAAGCTTAAAAGTCTGCTTAAGCCCGAGAAACAGGTCATCACGAAGAATCAGAACGCGAACGACGATCTGATCGTCATTCGCGATGCTTCAAACGGCAAGTATTACTATCTTTCCGTTGTTGATAATTTCTTTATGGACAAGCATGAGTATGTCGTAATGTATAATTACGAACCCGATGACGGCAACCACAGGAAGCCGGAACTCGTTATCATGCAGACAAAGTTTACCGACAAGGGCGAGCAGCTCTTTTACTCCATCAAGGACAGAGCTGAATTAAATGATGCTTTCGATGCGTTCATGAGACGTTATTATGAGTCCGGCAAGACCGGCAAGCAGCACACGAAGAACCATGTCCTGTTCAATAATCCCGGTGAGGGCGAGTACTACATGGGATTTGATACACGCAAGTGATGAACGGCAAGTCTATTGGAGCATAAGATGTCAGATAACGTTTCAGGATCCGGTATCAAAGTCAAATCAGGGGGATATGTTTTCCCCTGGATAGCTTCAGGCATAGCACTGATCCTCTTTTTTTTCGCACAGTACTTTTCAGTAATGCTGATGGGTGTTGCGGGGCTTGATTATTCCAGATATAACGGATCGTTCATGCTCCTTTATTCGTGCTTCGTCATACTCTTACTTGCTCCGGTAGCAATATTTCTGAAGAGATTTTTTACGGATAAGGATTCCGGCGTCATGCTGGGACGGCCTAAGATCTCCAGGGTGCTCCCGGTCCTTATCATTACTCTGGGACTTCTCGGTATAGTTAATACTTATATGTTCTTTGTTCAGTTGGTGACAAAGCTGATGGAAAGCGGCGTCGTCAACGAGGAACTCGATAAATACCGCGAATCCGTTGACAGATATTCAGAAGTCGATGTCATGGAAGTTCCTGGATTTGATAAGATCCTTTATTACATCTCGGCTGTCATCCTGGTTCCTTTTGCCGAAGAACTGCTGTTCCGGGGCATCATCATGGGATCGTTCCTTAAAAGATACAAGCCTGTTATAGCCGTGATAATATCTGCTCTCTTATTCGGGCTCGGTCACGGCATATCGATCCATATCGGCTATGCCTTCATCTCAGGCATCATCCTCGGGATGGTATATCTGTTCTTCGGGAATATGCTCTATACTTATCTTATCCATATGATCTTTAATCTCCTGGGCGGAGCATTATATCTGATCTTAACTGACGGCTGGTTCGACATAAGCGCGAACGTAACGGTCACCATAATGAATTACATAGTCATACTGGAATACTTAACGGTACTTCCTGCCATACTGGTCCTTTTCTTAGCCGGTTTCCGCTATAAGTCATCGAAAAAGACTGCCATTCAGGAGACGCAGGACAAGGGACAAGGGGAAGTTTCCTATCCGGAGGAGAACTGATACATGAGCATAATGGGAAGGTTCAAACAAAGATACGGCAGATTCAGGAAAAGACGCCTGTTCGTTTTCCTTGCCGTTTTTCTTGTCATCGCCTTCCTGTCGAGCATGATACTTGCAGCTTTGGGGCTCTTTGGTTCGAGATCGGAACTTTGTACGATACGTATCTCCGACGACGGAAGGACTTTGCAGTCTCTTTCCGGCACGGGAATAAATCTTGACTATATTCCTCTCACGAACTTCGTAAAGGATCCGTCCTTTGAATCACATAACAGATACAGCTCATTCCATCTGACAGACGTGGACGGCGACAGGATCCTCCTTGACATGACCGACGTGAACAATGCGTCGCTCGATATATCATCACTTTCGGGAAGCAACATAAGGATCTATACGATAGACGAGAACGGAAATACCATCCTCGGTGTAAAGGCAGGCGTAGTTTCCTACAGTCCCGCGAACTTTACCTCGTTTGACGAGATCGAAGATACGAACTTTTTCTGGACACAGGATCCGCTTGTAAAAGTTATCGTGTGTAACAATGTTACATCCGCCATAACGTCTGAGGGAAGCCTTATCTCGGACATCGGCTCACTCGAGCTGTCAAGAAAGACAGAACCCGAGAGATCATATTTTTGCGACATAAGCGCATCCGATCTCGGTGCTTTTGCGGTGACCGCGGCAGGTGATGTCTACTATTCAAACGACGGAAAGACATTCTCGCCGTTCTCCTCATTTGACATTGATGACCCGTATTTTAATGAACTCGGTTCCGGAACCGTGAAGGCAGTATCGGTCGCAGCCCTGAATAATGAAGCGGTCGTACTCCTTGATAACGGCTCTGCATTCCTCTGCACATACAAAGGGATATTCCCGCTGGATGATTTCCCGTCTGACGTGGCACTCATCGCCAATACAGATGACAGGGTCTATGTATTCCTGACTGACGGTTCCGTTTACAGTTCTTCCAACGGACTCGTCTATTCAAGCGAAAAAGAAATCGATCAGTTCACCTTAGGCAGGAGCATCTTTGATACATCGTCTTCAGCAGGCGATATGGCAGTCCTTCTGGACGGCGGCACGATCCTCATGATCACTCCCGAAGGCGGCAGACTCATTGAAGCATCTTCGGGGATCAAAGACATCTGTCTTTCCAAAAACAACGAACTTATCTGCCTTTCCGAAGCAGGCGAAGCATCAGTTCTGATCGACGGCAGTTTTGTAAGCCTCGGTTTTGAGATAGAGAATATCTTCTCGGGAGAAGAGAAAGAACTCTTTATCCTCCGTGGCGCAAACATCTATTCCACATCGATCTGCTCCAGTATCCTGATCGATCAGGTAATAGCCGACAAGACGGTTTTTGCGGGTGATACCTGCTTCCTCGAAAAGTCGCTTCCGGCTTGCTCTTTCATCGTATCGGGAGAAGAGGGCACAGAAGACGGATGGACTCTGGCCGAAGGCTTTGATTCATGGGATTCTTACGGAAGCGGGACGGCCGTCTCCGCCATTGACGGGGCACCGAGCGGCTTGGGTGACAAGTGCGCGAGGATACTCGGAATAAATGACGGACTTCACGTTCTCTCCCAGAAAGTCGCGGACAGCGGAAGCGAGATCTTTACCGAAAAGGATTTCTTCAGGATCGAACTATGGCTCAAGCAGTCGGGTATATCTGATAAGACCGTCAAGGTGTGGCTGTCATCCGAAGGCTGCAAGGATACGGGATTTGTCATCGATAACTGCAAGTCGGCCTTTACCGATTATTCGAACGTCTTTGCGGTCTCCGACGATCTCCTTAACAGTAAGAACGAGATAAGGCTCAATATCGCTTTTGAAGGAACGGGCGAGCTCTTTGTGGACGGCGTCTACCTCGGATTTGACAAATACCAGTCATCCGTTATCCCGGAATCCTTTGCCGAAGCGGTCAATAATTCATCGCCTAATGCCATAAGGCTCAATAACTTAAGGATCGGAAGTAACGGCGTAAGCTACGGTTCTCTGTTCTCTCCGTCCATAAATTCCAATTCCTGTGTTTTCGATGAGGAGGAAGGGGCAGTAAACAGCTGTGCCTCGCTTGAAGATTCGCTTAAGCTCGTTAAGGAGAGCAGGGCATACCCGTGGCTCGTTTTCGGATCGTCCGTAAATTACGAGTCAGTCAGTTCGGTCCTCGAATACATGTGCGGCTCCCTGTCTTCGCCATACGGAAAGATCCGTATCGATAACGGCACTGCAGTTCCGTGGAGCAGGCAGTTCGAGACGATCATCTTTGAGATCAACGATGCCGACGGCATTTTCGCGAGCGATATGCAGAGGAGTTCCTATGTCAATTACGTGATAGGCCTCATAAAGCAGTCGAGCTATTACATGGAGATCAAGGACAACATCATCTTCGTAGACGGAATGAATTACGAGGGCGGAAGTATGCTGAGCAACGCCGACTGCCACTGCAGCAGCTACAGGAGCGAAGGCATGATAAAAGCCGATATCACATATATCGATTACATAAACAGCGAATTCCTGGAGATCAACGCCAAGACACCGAGAGTCAGCACCAGGGGTACCGATACGGGCGAATATATCGCGTCGTTTGATACGGAGGCCGTTTTCGAAGGAAGGGATATGACGGCAGGTGAGTGTATCGTAACACTCCTGTCCGATGAAGCTGCTTTCACGGGAATGATCATGGCGGATATCGATTGTGACAGGACCACCAGGGATTTTGAGAACCTCATATCAGATGACTGTCAGACGACGCTCAATACGCTCAATATCTTAAATGATCTCAAGTACTCGAAAAGGCTCAATATCGAAGTTCAAAAGCCGTTATCGGAGATCGAGCCCGATACCCTGTCCTCGTTTAATTCCAACGTGGGAACATATCTTTTCAAGACGGATGAAGGACTCATATTGATAATCGCGAATGCTTCCGATTCGCAGCAGCAGTTCCTTATAGATGCGCCTGATCTGTCCCTGAGCGGCAGCATCATGACGAGGTATTCGGCAAGCGGCGAGGAGCTCCAGACGGAGAAGATGAGCAACCGCCGCCCGAGATATACGCTCCAGCCCGGGCAGGTCATTACCGTAATGATCAGCGCCGAATAACTTGTTGACTTTTACGGACGGAACGTGTATAAACTACTTAAACCGTTGATGAAGAGTGAGTAGATCTTATCGGATCCATTTTCAGAGAGTTGCGGATGGTGGGATCGCAATATTGGAGATAAGTTAGAATGGACTTCAGAGGGCGACAGGAAATGTCATTATGACAGAGTATGGAAGACGTAAGGATCGTGCGTTAACCGGTCAGCATATGATGGTATGCATTAAGTGGACGAGACAATAGTCAAGTCAAGCCGGGTGGCACCGCAGGAATGATATCTATCTCCTGTCCCAGCAAAGAAGAAAGAGCTTGGGACAGGAGTTTTTGTTTGTCCCGAAAAAAAGAAAGGAGACACAAGTTATGTCTAACAACGAAATACCTTACAAGATCTATCTTGAGGAAAGTGAGATGCCTAAGGCATGGTACAACATGAGAGCCGATATGAAGAATAAACCCGCTCCTCTCCTTAATCCGGGAACTCTTCAGCCTATGACCGTCGAGGAATTGAGCGTAGTATTCTGCGAGGAGCTCGCCAAGCAGGAGCTCGACAACGACACGAAGTTCATCGAGATCCCTGATGAGATCAAGAGCTTCTACAAGATGTACCGTCCGTCCCCGCTCGTAAGAGCTTACTGCCTTGAGGAGAAACTCGGAACACCGGCTCACATCTACTACAAATTCGAAGGTAACAACACAAGCGGAAGCCACAAGCTCAATTCCGCTATCGCACAGGCATATTACGCAAAGAAGCAGGGCCTTAAGGGTGTAACGACTGAGACCGGTGCAGGTCAGTGGGGTACGGCTCTTTCAATGGCTTGTTCTTACTTAGGGCTTGATTGTAAGGTTTACATGGTTAAGTGCTCATATGAGCAGAAGCCTTTCAGAAGAGAAGTTATGAGAACATACGGCGCTTCCGTAACACCATCTCCTTCCGATACAACAAATGTAGGACGTAAGCTCCTTGCAGAGCACCCGGGTACGACAGGTTCCCTTGGTTGCGCTATCTCCGAGGCTGTTGAAGTAGCAGTCGGAACAGAAGGCTACAGATATGTATTGGGCAGTGTTTTGAACCAGGTCCTTTTGCATCAGTCCGTTATCGGTCTCGAGACAAAGGCTGCTCTCGATAAGTACGGCATCAAGGCTGACATCATCATCGGATGTGCAGGCGGCGGATCCAACCTCGGCGGTTTGATCGCTCCATTCATGGGTGAGAAACTCCGCGGAGAAGCTGATTACAGGATCATCGCTGTTGAGCCTAAGTCCTGCCCGAGCTTTACAAGAGGCACATATGCTTATGACTTCTGCGATACAGGTATGGTATGTCCTCTCGCTAAGATGTACACACTCGGAAGCGACTTCATCCCTGCTCCTAACCATGCGGGCGGACTCCGTTATCACGGAATGAGCTCCACTCTTTCACAGCTCTATGCTGACGGCTACATGGAAGCTACAAGTGTCGAGCAGACTGAAGTATTCAAGGCAGCAGAGTATTTTGCAAGAGTTGAGGGTATCCTTCCTGCTCCTGAGAGCTCACATGCTATCAAGGTTGCTATCGACGAAGCACTTAAGTGCAAGGAGACAGGGGAGGCTAAGAATATCGTATTCGGTCTTACAGGTACAGGTTACTTCGATATGTATGCTTATGAAGCTTATAACGACGGCAAGATGACAGACTACATCCCTACGGATGACGAGATCAGGAAGAGCCTTGAGAAGCTTCCTAAGGTTTAATTAGTGATTGAAAACCGGGTTATATTTGTGGCCTTGTTCCGTTTCGGAACAGGGCCTCATTTTTTAACAAATCTTTATATTTTTTTGGCGATGTATTTAACTAGTCGGATTATCATATGCTCATAAGATAGATCAAATGGTTTTCGAAAAGGAGAATAAAGATCATGAAGATGGCAGATTATTTTGATTCGTTTAGAAACAAGTGGGTCAGCATCCATATGGACACCGGCACAGGTCTGTATTATCAGGGAATACTGAAGGATATTGGTGAAGATTATATCATTATCCTTACAACAGAAAAGGAAAATCCTACACTTATTCCGACAAGACATATAGTTGCATTTAAAGAAATGCATACTAACGCCAACGGCAAGCCGAAGATCTTCGGATAATTAATTAAGATAGAATGAGAAAACTGAAAAGGGGATGTCTCAAAACAATGAGACAGCTCCTTTCATTTTGGACAACAAAAAACGGGTTCCGAAGAGCCCGTTTATTGTTAGAATATTTGTGATGAAACATATTCTAAAACTACAGTCAGATTATAGTAAAAACGGGAGCTATATTCAACTGTCACTTCCTATCAACACAGAATGCTTAATCCCCGTAGACGATTTGGTAAGACTCATAGATCAGGTCTTAGAGGAGATAGATTACAAAGAAAAGACCCGAAGCTCAACAAATACTTCCTGATCAAATA
>JAILNZ010000018.1 GCA_024691135.1 Clostridiales bacterium | reverse complement strand
GACAACTACAGGCGTTCACAGACTTGAGATTCTCGAGAAAGAAGGAAAGCTCCTTTATCCTGTTGTTGCGGTTAATGATGCCAGATGTAAGCACCTTTTCGATAACAGATTCGGTACGGGTCAATCCGTATGGACTGCCATTATGGCAACAACTAACCTTGTTGTTGCAGGAAAGACGGTTGTAGTAGCAGGTTACGGCATGTGCGGCAGGGGTGTTGCCATGCGCGCCAAGGGCCTCGGTGCCAAGGTAGTCGTAACCGAGATCGATCCTGTTAAGGCATGCGAAGCGATCATGGAAGGTTATGAAGTCATGACCATGAACGAAGCGTCAAAGATCGGAGATTTCTTTGTAACGGTAACCGGCTGTAAGGACGTTATCACAAAGGATCACTACCTTAATATGAAGGACGGCGCAGTATGCTGTAATGCCGGTCACTTTGACTGTGAAGTTAATATCAAGGACCTTGAATCTCTCTCCGTTAAGACTGAGGAACTCAGAAATAACATTATGGGCTATACTCTGGAGAACGGAAACAGGATCTGTATCCTTGCAGAAGGTAGACTTGTCAATCTCGCATCAGGAGACGGTCACCCGGTAGAGATTATGGATATGAGCTTTGCTCTGCAGGCTCAGTCGGCCAGATATATCGCAAAGTACGGTAAGACGCTCGAAAAGAAGGTCTATCAGACTCCTGAGATCATCGACAACAGAGTTGCCGAGATCTTACTTGATACAAAGAAGATCAGTATAGATGTTCTGACTCCGGAACAGGAAGCATATATCAATTCCTGGGATTTCGAATAAGATCTGCCGGTATCACTTAAAATTTTCAGGTAAATACCAAAGGCTGCCTCAAACAATTAGTTTGAGACAGCCTCTTTGTCATTGGAGCCAATGGTGGGAATCGAACCCACGACCTATTCATTACGAGTGAATTGCTCTACCCCTGAGCCACATTGGCGTTCAATTGCTATAAAAATATTCTAAGATTATTATTTGATGTCAAGTTAAGAATGATATAATCGTAATTATTGGAGGTCGTATGCTTGATATGATGCGGATAATAAGAAAGCTTGTTGCGGTTGTCCTGATTGCGGCGACTGTTTTGTGCATGATATCTTGCAAGAAGAAGGCATCGGAGTTTCCTCAGGTTCCGCCTCCGTCTACTTCCGAGACTTCTGAAGTTACTGAAGTAACCGAAACTTCAGCTGACCCCGAGATCAGTAAGCTCATAGTCGCTCTTCCTTATGAGGCATCCACGGTCAATTATCTTTTCAAACTGTATTATGCCAAGAATAACGGCTACTGGAATCCCGATTATTCAGGGTTAACCGTTGATCTGGGCTATCTTGAATCTATCAATGTCCCGATCTCTTTTGAGTCCGTTTATGTTCCTGACGATGGTGTCTCGTCCGTAACTCTTACGAACTGGGGTTCGACAAGACCTGACATCTTTCTGGTCAACGATCTTGAAGAAGCGGTAAACAACGGCTATTGCGCCGACATAAGTGACGCTATGTCTGATTCGATGCTCCTTACATCCGACAAATTCTATGTCGGTTCCATCACTTGTTTGTACAAAGACGGTGCGCTGTACGGTGTTCCGCACTATTGTTCTATCCCTCTTATCTATGGCAATGAGGATTTTGCTCCTGAAGGGAAGAGTCTTAATTTCAGATGCACTCTGAATGAACTGAAGGATTATATTTCTGCTATAAAGGATCTCGAATATGAGGACGTTGCCGTTTTTGCCAGAGGCTATCAGCTTATTCCTTATATTACTTCTGCCAAGAACGATAACGGTATCGTCAACTCCTATATGCTCGAATCTGAGTATAAGACAGATAAGGACATCTCTCAATCCAAGCTTGATAATGTCATCGCCATGGTCGGAGAGTTCTATGATGACGGTACTTTCGTCAATTCAAATCCTGATGATTCCGACCCGGTCTTTTCCCGTAACTGTGCCATGTGGATCGCTTCTTCCTCTGATCTTTCCCTGTGGTCAAACTACTATCCGGGCAAGCTCTATTACGCACAGATCCCTACATTTGAATATAATGACAAGTCTATTCCTTATCTTACGGTCTATCCTTTGTGTGTAAGCAGCACTTCTAAGAATATAGATCTTGCTTCTGATTTTGCGGCCTTTATCTCGATTGATACCGATGCGCTGCTTCTTATCGATAGGCTTGAAGACAAAGTCGGATACCTTCCTGTCGTAACTTCCCCTAATGTATGGGATATCAAGATCGCGGACGAGACATTCGGATATATAGCTTCGGTATATGAAAATGAGATGGATAATGCCGTCTATTGTCCGAAAGTTATCAATAATGATCTGTACGATCTGATCGAATTAAAGCTATTTGATTGTTATAATAATGATGAAGAAGAACTCTATGAATTATATCTGGCAGACATATATGGGAATTGACGAGATCACGATCAGAAGACTTCACCTTAATGATGCTCCTTTTATAAAGGCAGCAGGGGTCTTTTCGGGTTCTCGTACCGCTGTCGAAGATAAGATCAGAAAGATCAATTCCGATACCGGCCGTTTTGCCTATGTCCTTGAGAGCAAGGGCGAAGTAACGGCTTTCTCGTTCCTTACTCCGGCAGGCCTTTCAAAGGACACGTATTACCTGGACTTTTTCTGCACGGATCAGACACTATTACAGGAATCGCTGTCGAGGGCTCTATATCATGTCCTTCTCGAAAAGCATCTTCACAAGATCGATCTCGTAATAGAATCATCCAATAAGCCTCTCGAAAAGGCCGCTGCTGAACTTGGCATGATCCAGAATGCCGTCCTCGTTGATGAGATCGGTGATAATGACGGAAATTATAAAGACGCAGGCCTTTTCTATATAACCTTACCTGAGTATAAAGGCTACAATGTCGGTTTCGTTCCTTTCCAGCGCGGCGTTGCCTGTGTTTACGGAACCAATGATTATATCGACAGGGTAAATGTATATCATTACGGCGACGAGCCCCGGGATCATCTTACACTTACCGTATCAAAGCGTCTCGAGCTTCTGGACGAAAATAACAGATTTAAGCCCAGGAATTCAAAAGAGTACTATGATCTCGATAACAGTTTCCTGCCTTCCGAAGTCGAGAAGGGAGTAAACGAGCTTACTGAATACTTCCTTAAGAAAAGGGAGACTTTTGACTTGAATCTCAGTTTCCGTGATTGCACGGGATTCCAGGAACGTGTGTGGAGAGCTCTGACAACGATCCCTTACGGCCTTACGGTAAGTTACGAAGATCTGGCTCTTAAGGTCGCTCCTGACGGTAAGGAGGCAAGAAAGCTTACAAGAGCCGTCGGTGCTGCTTGTTCCGATAATCCGATTCCGCTTATCGTTCCTTGTCACAGGGTAATAGGCAAGGACGGAAAACTTGTCGGATTTGCGGCAGGACTTGATATTAAAGACTTTTTGTTGCAACATGAGTCAGTGTTCATGACACTTCTCTAGGAGGTTAATATGGCTAAGCATGAAAAGACCGATGTCGGCATATCGACTATACTTAATCCTGTTCCGGTGGTAATGATCTCATCTGCGGGAAAAGATCCGGAGGATCCTTCATCGAGACCTAATATCGTTACGGTTGCATGGGCAGGAACGATCAATTCCGAACCCCCGATGGTTTCTGTATCGATCAGAAAGAGCAGGCATTCTCATAAACTCATCACAGAGACCGGTGAATTCGTTATAAATCTCGTAAACAAGGCTCTTGCCAAGAACTGCGATTATTGTGGAGTCAGATCCGGCAAGGATGAGGATAAGTTCTTATCATGCGGCCTTAAGGCCGTCAAGGCAGATTGCCTTGATTATGCTTATTATATCGAGGAAAGTCCCGTTAATATATTCTGCAAGGTAAGGGAAATAAAGGAACTCGGATCTCACGATATGTTTATCGCCGAGATCGTGGGCGTAAAGGCCGATAAGTATCTTCTGGATGATGAAGGAAGGCTTTGCCTTGATAAGGCTAAGATGGTCGCTTATAATCACGGCGAATATTTTATCCTTGGCGAGAAACTGGGATTCTTCGGCTATTCCGTTGCTTCAGATGAAGTTTTCGAGAAGAGGATGGGATATAAAAAGGAGCACGATAAATATAAGCGGATCCGCGAAGCCGAACCGAAGAAAGGAAAGAAGTATTAATGGAATTTCTTGATATCAGAAAGACAGATGAGGGCAAGTTCATCTGCAGATACGATGTCGATTACAAGACCAAGCTCGGAAATATCAAGACATATGAGATGATAAGCAGGATGAAAGAGATTGGTTCTCTCGAGGACCTCCGCAAGGAAAACAGCGTCGATGCGGTTATCCTTATCATTCATTCCGAAGACGGATCCAAGATCCTCCTTAATAAGGAGTACAGAATGGCCGTGGGCAAGGAAGTCTATAATTTCCCGGCAGGTCTCATAGATCCGGGGGAGACTTATGAAGTATCCGCTTCCAGGGAACTTCGTGAGGAGACGGGTCTTGAACTTCTGAGGATCACGGAGGTCCTTCCGCAAAGCTACAGCGCGGTCGGAGTAACAAATGAGACTTCGATCTGCGTAATCGGCGTTGCAGGGGGGAACTTTAAGCCGAGTACTTCTGATGAGGAAGAGATCGAAGCCGGCTGGTATACAAAAGAGGAAGTAAGAGAACTTCTCAAGACCGCACCTTTTGCATCAAGGACTCAGGCTTATTGCTATATGTGGGCCGGGAAGTGATTTGATATTGTAAATTTTCGACCCTCGATGATATAATAAACAGGTCTGGAGAGGGTATATTTATGGCTTATAACAGCAAACCGAGTTGGTCGCAGCGTTTCCACGACTACTCGAATCGCGTAATGCGCGTCGGCAAATGGGATAATCTTAATGAGGCTGCAGTATTCGTAGCAGTCATTACTTATGCAGCTTCTTTTGTCGTGGACGCCTTTACCTATCTTTTCTTCTGTATCCTCTCCAATATGGATCCGCTTTTGTTTGTTACCGAGATGGACAGAGTCCAGTTAGCCTTTATGATGGCGCTCATTCTTCATTTCCTTGTATCTTCGACAGCTATTACGGTCATACTGGTCAAGCTCTATGATTATATGATCTTAAAGCCGGTCAAATCGCTTATGATGCAGATGAGGAATCTGAACAGGGGAGACATGACCGATTATCTGTTGTCGGGTAAACTGTCCAAGCCTTTTGCTTCTATAGGAAGGGAAGAGACATGGGTCGATATAGTCCAGAGTTATGTTGATACGGCTTCTTCCGAGAAATATCTCGATGAACTCACGGGTTGCTTTAACCGTAAATATTTTACGCAGGTCCTCGGTAATTACATGAGGACACAGCTTATGGCCAATCCTATTACGGGAGCGCCGAAGACATATAATACGGATGTCTTTGCGGTATTCCTTATCGATATCGATCACTTTAAGTTCGTAAATGATGATTTCGGACATGCGGCGGGTGATGATGTTTTAAGGCAGGTCGGATCTACACTCCGTAAGTTATTTGGTGATGTCGGTGTTGTAATAAGAAACGGCGGTGAGGAGTTCCTTATCATCGCTTCCGAGAAATTCCCTTATGATTTCTCGAGGACTGCCGAGAGGATCAACAGGGCTTTCCGCGAACATATCTCCATACATTCCGACGTTACCGGTGAGACCCGTCAGATCACATGCTCCGTCGGATACGTATCATATCCCCTTTATGATTCAGTGGAGTTTTTGACATTGCAGAATCATGTTGATCTTGCAGACCAGGCTATGTATCTGTCTAAGATCGGCGGCAGGGATACATGGAGAGAATTAGTTGCCAATAAAAGACCACCTAAGGGATTTGATCTTACAAAGCTTTGCAGCGACCCGGATTATGGTGTGCAAAAGGGCTATCTTTCTGTAAGGAAGCCGTAATAAGCTGTTTACACGGGATATTTTTTGTGATAATATCCGTAAGCTACCGCGAACATAGTATCAGGATCACTCCGACCTCTTACTCTGTCGTTGGTGTAAATATATTTAACGGAGGAAATTAACATGGCTGAATTTGACAAGGCTTCGATCATCAAGGAGTTTGCTCTTAAAGAGGGCGACACAGGATCCCCGGAAGTACAGATCGCACTTCTCACATACAGGATCAACCACCTCACAGAGCATCTTAAGACTCACAAGGGTGACCACCACTCCAGAAGAGGACTTCTCATGATGGTTGGTAAGAGAAGAGGACTTCTCGATTACCTCGCAAAGATCGACATCGAGCGTTATCGTGCAGTAATCGCAAAGCTTGGAATCAGAAAGTAATTTCTTTAGAGGGCTGTTTTGAGACAGCCCTCTTATTTTTTTATATTGTGATATAATCTTATTGATTTTTTTAATTTTATGGGGATAGATATGAAAAGATTTTTAGCCGCATTTATTGCATTCACTCTACTTTTTTCCGCAGTTGCATGTAACAGGGAAACCGAAGAGACAAAGAAGAGGAGAAGGTCACGCTCTGATGAGACCGAGGATCACGATGAGACCAAGACTACAGAGACAAAAAAGCCGGATCCCGGTCCGACGGTCCCGATCTATGATCCCAGTGATGTTGAGGTCGTAAGACAGTTTGACGACTATTATCCTAATAACTTCTCGATCCCGTGGGCAGAAGCTAATCATATTGAATTTACGAACTCTGACGTAAATACCTATTTTGCCCAGATCATAACAAGTTCTTACAGTGATCAGCAGATTTCCGGAGCCAAGATTTTGAATAATGTCGGAACGGTATGCCAGCCGACTGTCAATATCACGGAATCGGTCGTAGACGGATATCTCGATTATGAGATCACTTATTCCGAGTTCATCCCTTTGAGTGCTCAGCTCCCTGACAGTGTAAGCAGCTACGGTACCGTATATTCTTATCATAATATCGGCTTTATCGATTATTATACGGGTGCGATCCTTCCGAGAGTTGACTTCTCTGTGGATGTTGATTCATCTTATGTTTACGGAAATGTTATATGGAAGGGTGAAACATATAATGTCTCGTTTTATGAATTCAGAGAAAGTGAAACACTTAAGAACGAGACATATATCGATGCGGACGGCAACGTTGTCTGGGATATCACCAATGAGATCAAGACAACCATTCTATTGACTGTTCCGAAGGAATATGACGGAATAATCATGTATGTCTGCACGGCTAATGATTCTGATACGCTCTTTGAAGAACTTGATGATTTCCATACGGCTGATTTTATAGATTCATACATCTTCGGTGAAGAAGGTGAGTTAGTTGAAGATCATGCTTTCTTCAACATTTTTGACCTGGGCAAGGGTAAGCTCTATCAGTAAAGATGCCCAAGGATACGAGACTGATCGGCAATGCCGGCGAAGATGCCGTCGCAAGTTACCTTGAACAACAGGGTTTTAAAGTTCTGATCAGAAATTACTCCGTCCATAATGTCGGCGAGATAGATATCGCCGCCAAGAAGGACGGAGATTTATATATCATCGAAGTTAAGACAAGGTCGATTAAAAATATCGATACATACGGTTCACCCGAGTCATTTATCACAAGAGGTAAGAAAAGCAAGGTGTTAAGGACCGCCAGGCATCTTATTGCTCATCTGGGTGAATATGATTCGGATGTTGTCTTTATGGCTGCTTCTGTCGTGACAAAAAGTGACGGTTCGATATCAAGTATCGAACTTATAGAGATTTGATTTGTCTATTTTGATGCTTAATCTGCCCAATAACCTTCTCTGTTTCATTAAAGTGTAGAAAAAACCACAATCGATGAATTATCGTTGAATAAAACTTGCAATATTAATATAATACTTGAAGGTTTTATATAACAAAATGCAATTTTTGTATGGCGATATCTCAATTTTGGAGGAAACGGTAATGAAGGCTTTCGCTGAAATGTCTAACGAGGAACTGCTCAGTCTCAGATCAGAACTGGAGAAGGAGTATAACGATTACAAGGCGCTCGGATTGGATCTTAACATGATGAGAGGAAATCCTGCTCCGGATCAGCTCTCGTTGAGCAATGATCTTTTCGAGAAGCTTGAAGAGAAAACAGGCTTCAAGTCAAAAGGCGGTGCCGATTGCCGTAATTACGGGCTTCCTACAGGACTTCCGGAGATCAAGGAGCTCTTTGCACAGATCCTTGATACAAAAGCCGATAACATCTTTGTCGGAAACGCGTCCAGTCTCAATATGATGTTTGATGCTCTTATGAGGGCATGTGCCTTCGGTGAACTCGATTCTGACAAGCCGTGGTTTCAGGTTGAAGGAAGAAAGTGGCTGTGCCCGACACCGGGTTATGACAGACACTTCAAGGTAACGGAAAAGCTCGGTTTTGAACTTATTGCCGTTCCTATGACACCATCCGGTCCTGATATGGATATCGTTGAAGAACTCGTTAAGGATCCTAAGGTCCTCGGCATGTGGTCTATTCCGGTATACAGCAATCCTGACGGTATCGTTTATTCATACGAGACCTGTGAGAGACTTGCTTCCATGAAGACAGGCGCCAAAGACTTCAGGCTTTTCTGGGATAATGCTTATGTTGTCCATCATCTCTATGAAGATGAATCTACTCACGGCTCTGTCCCGGATATGCTCTCTCTTTGCGAGAAATACGGTAATGCGAACAGGGTATACGAGTTTGCATCTACTTCCAAGATATCTTTTGCAGGTTCAGGTCTTGCATGTATGGCAGCTAATAAAGAAAATATGGCTGCCGCTGTTAAGACGATCGGTATCCAGGCTATATGCAGCAACAAGGTAAACCAGCTTGCACATTCCGTAATGTTCCCGGATCTCGATGCCATCGAGGAGCGCATGAAGAAACATGCCGATATCCTGCGCCCGAAGTTTGAGATGACGCTTAATGTCCTCAGAAGAGAGCTCGGTGATACGGGTATCTGCCACTGGCATGAGCCTAAGGGAGGTTTTTTCATAAGCGTATTCGTGCTTCCGGGTACTGCAAAGAAGACTGTCGAGATGTGTAAGGATCTCGGTGTTGCTTTGACTCCTGCAGGTGCTACTTATCCGTACGGCAAGGATCCTTCTGATTCAAACATCAGATTTGCTCCGAGCTTCCCGTGTCTTGAAGATATCGAAAAGGCTGTCCAAGTATTCACTTTATGTGCTAAACTTTCAGCAGTAAATAAATTATTGGAGGCTTGAGATGGGTAACGATACTTATGTAAGTCCGCTTAATTCCAGATACGCAAGTAAGGAGATGCAGTACATCTTCTCTCCGGATAAGAAATTCAGGACATGGAGAAGGCTCTGGATCGCTCTTGCCGAGTCCGAAAAGGAATTGGGTCTTGATATTACCGAAGAGCAGATAAATGAGCTCAAGGCTAATATGGATAACATCAATTATGATGTTGCTGCCAGAGAAGAGAAGATCCGCCGCCACGACGTTATGGCTCATGTTCATGCATACGGCGAGCAGTGCCCGACAGCTAAGGGAATCATCCATCTCGGTGCCACATCATGTTATGTCGGAGATAATACCGACATGATCATCATGCGCGAGGCTCTGACTCTCATAAGAAAGCGTCTCGTTGTCTGCATGGATCTTCTCTGCAGATTTGCCGATGAATATAAGGCGCTTCCTACACTCGGATTTACTCATTTCCAGCCGGCTCAGCTCGTAACCGTAGGTAAGAGAGCTACTCTCTGGCTTCAGGATCTTATGTTCGACTTAGAGGAAGTCGAGCAGGTATTAGCTTCCATGAAGCTTCTCGGTTGTAAAGGTACGACAGGAACACAGGCTTCATTCATGGACCTTTTTAACGGTGATCATGCCAAGTGCGTTGAACTTGATAAGAAGATCGCAAATAAGATGGGCTTCGAGTCTTCCTACTATGTATCAGGACAGACTTATTCACGTAAGGTCGATACAAGAGTATTGAATGCTCTTTCTTCGATCGCACAGAGCGCTCATAAGTTCAGTAATGACATAAGACTTCTGCAGCATCTCAAGGAGATCGAGGAGCCTTTCGAGAAGACTCAGATCGGATCTTCTGCAATGGCATATAAGAGAAATCCAATGCGCTCCGAGCGTATTGCTTCTCTTTCCAGATATGTTATCGCTGACGTTTTAAATCCTGCGATGACAGCTTCCGAGCAGTGGTTCGAGAGAACTCTCGACGATTCCGCCAATAAGCGTATATCGGTACCTGAGGCTTTCCTGGCAGTTGATGCCATCCTCGGTATCTATGCTAACGTTGCATCGGGACTCGTCGTATATCCTAATATGATCAATAAGCACATCATGGATGAACTTCCGTTCATGGCTACGGAGAATATCATGATGGAAGCAGTTAAGAAGGGCGGAGACAGACAGGAACTCCACGAGAAGATCCGTGTCTATTCCATGGAGGCCGGTTCCGTCGTTAAGAACGAGGGCAAGCCGAACGACCTTCTTTCAAGGATCATCAAGGACCCTGCTTTCGGTCTTAAGGAAGAGGATATCAATAAGATGCTCGATCCGAAGCTCTATATTGGAAGATGTCCCGAGCAGGTCGACACTTTCCTTAATGAAGCTATAAGACCGATACTCAAGGCACATTCTGATGATCTTAAGGTTTCCGAAGTCGAACTCAACGTATGATCTATTTTGATAACAGCGCGACAACAAAGCCTCTGGCGGAAGTCTGTGATCTGGTCTATCAGGATCTGAGAGATGATGAGTTATGGGGCAATCCCGGATCTCTTCATGAACTCGGAACATCCGCATATAAGGCATATATCAAGGCAAAAGAAGACATAGCTTCCTGCTTATCCGTAAGAGAGCAGGAGCTTGTTTTTACTTCGTGCGCAACTGAAAGCGCCAATACCGCAATAAGAGGATATCTGTCCAGGAACAGAAGAAGCGGAAGGACTGTTATCACAACTAAGACGGAGCACCGTGCGACTTTGTCCGTACTCGAAAAGCTCTCGTCAGAAGGGATCAATGTCATCTATATCGATGTTGATAAAAACGGATGTCCCGATCTCGATATGCTCAAAAACTCGATAACGGGTGATACGGCTCTTTTATGCTTTACTCATGTCAATAATGAAACGGGCGCGATTCTTCCTTTGAAAGAGATAATCGATATCAGGGACGGATCCAACAGAAACACGGCTGTTTATGTTGATTTTGTCCAGTCCGCAGGAAAACTTAAGATCGATCTGAAAGCATCGGGAGTCGATCTCGCGTCATTCTCTGCCCATAAGTTCCACGGCCTTAAGGGTTCGGGTCTTTTATATGTAAAAAACGGCATCAGGATAGATCCGTTCATCTTAGGCGGTGGTCAGCAGAACGGTCAGCGTTCAGGTACCGAGAGCCTGTATCTTTTAAGAAGTACGGCTTTGGCTCTTAAGATGTCTCAGGAAGATATTGAAGGACATCTGAAGAATGTATCAGATATCAATTCATACCTCAGGACTGAGCTCAAGAAACGCGGTGCGACGATACTTTCTCCTGAAGATGCGCTTCCTTACGTATTGAACGTTTCCTTTGACGGTTTTGAATCCGAGACTATGCTTCATTGCCTTGAAAGATATAATATATATGTCTCAACGATATCAGCCTGCTCTTCGAAGACCAAGAAGATAAGCTATGTCCTTGAAGCGATGGGCGTGGACCGTAAGCTTGCAACCAATGCGGTAAGACTAAGCTTTTCGAGATTTAATACTATGGAAGAAGCAAAGATATTTATCGAGAAGATCGATGAGATCTATCAGCTCTTCGCATTAAGATAAGAGGTAATTATGAGTAATAACGTTATCCTTGCACGTATGGGCGAAGTCACGCTCAAAGGCCTTAACAGAGGAAATTTTGAATCCAAACTGAAGAATAACCTCAAGTACAGGTTAAGGAGCTTCGGTAAGCTCGATATCTATCAGAGTCAGAGCAGGATCTGGATCGAGCCGTGCCAGGGTGAGGAGAACCCGTATTTTCAAAATGAAGAGACTGCTACCGAGATCTTAAATGCCGTAGTTCAGGTATTCGGTATCGTATCGGCATCCCTGGCAAGAAAATTCGAGGGCGGGATCGATGAGATACGTCAAAATGCCGTTGAATACATGAAGGAATATCTTAAGATCAATCCCGACCATCATACGTTTAAGGTTGAGTCAAAGCGCGGAAATAAGCAATTCCCGATGACATCCCCCGAGATATCGAACGAGATAGGCGGATACCTTCTTGAGAATTTCGACTGCCTTAAGGTCGATGTCAATAAGCCGGACTTTATCTTCAATGTCGAGGTCCGTGATTTCTGCTATGTCTATGCCGGCAAGGTAATGGGCCACAGAGGTCTTCCTGTCGGAACTGCAGGCAAGGGCATGCTCCTTTTGTCAGGCGGTATCGATAGTCCCGTTGCAGGCTATATGATGGCGAGCCGCGGCATGATGCTCGAGGCAGTATATTTCCATTCGTTCCCTTATACGAGTGACAGGGCAAAGGACAAGGTCATAGATCTTGCCAAGATCGTATCGAGATTTTCGGGCAGGATGAAGCTTCATGTAGTTAACTTCACCCAGATACAGCTCGATATGTATAAGAACAGCAGACAGGATATGCTTACCGTTACGATGAGAAGAGTCATGCTTCAGATCGCCGAGAAGCTCGCGCAAAGAAACGGATGCGGGTGCCTTATAACCGGTGAATCATTAGGGCAGGTCGCAAGTCAGACCTTGGAGGCTATCCAGTTTACCAACGAAGTCGTCGATCTTCCGATCTTCAGACCTCTTATCGGACTCGATAAGGAGGCGACCTGTGAGATCAGCCGTAAGATAGGCGCTTTTGAGACTTCGATATTGCCTTACGAGGACTGCTGTACGGTATTTGTTGCAAAACACCCGAAGACACATCCGAACAGGGACGATATAATCGAAGCTGAACAGAACCTGGATATTGCCAAGATGGTAGAAGACGGCGTTAACGGAATCGAGACGATAATCATATGAAGACAGGTAAACTTACAAATGAACAGCTTCAGGAACTTGTATTAAACAGGCTTCCCGGGATATCTCCTTCCACTTTGGTTGGAGCAAGTATCGGTGCCGACTGTGCATGGCTCAATCTCGGAGACAAGATACTTGTTTCTTCTTCTGATCCGATAACGGCAGGCGGCAAACAATCCGGAACTCTTGCTATCCACGTTTCCTGTAACGACATCGCTTCCTGCGGTATCAGACCTTCGGGAATCCTTTTTGTTATCATTGCTCCACCTTCCGCGACGGAAGAGGACATTACTTCCATAGTCGACCAGGCTTCAAAAGAAGCAGGCAAGCTCGGTGTTGATATCGTCGGTGGCCATACTGAAGTAAACGATACAGTCAAGGACTTTGTAGTCATAACCACCGCTTTCGGAATAATCGATAAGTCCCATCCGGTGCCTTCCGGTAAGGCAAAGCCCGGCGATAAGCTCATCCTTACAAAGACCTGCGGTATCGAGGGAAGTTACATTGCCTCGATGGAACACAGGGACAAGCTTAACGGGAAGATCGATGACAGCCTTATCGATGAGGCTTCCTCTTATAATCAGCAGATCTCTGTCGTTGAAGAAGGCGAGATCGCGGGCGGAATCATCAATAATGATTTTCGAAAAGACGAGAGAGGCTTTTATTATTCAGCCGTAAACCTCATGCATGACGTGACGGAAGGCGGTGTTTACGGTGCATCCTATGAGATGGCGCATTTCTCGGGAACAGGGATAACCATCGACGAATCGAAGATACCGGTAAGCGATGCAACATCAAAGATATGCGAGGTCTTAGGTCTTGATCCGTATAGGCTTATCTCTTCAGGATCACTTCTCATGGCTACTTCTGAGGCCGATCGTGTTCTTCGAAAACTCAATGACAAAGGTATCAAAGCAAGCATTATAGGCGAGTTTACCGAGAGTGGATTTAAGCTTAAAACAAAAGGTGGAAAGGTTGTTGATCTCGAGCCTCCGATGGTCGATGAAATTTACAAACTTTGACTTTACCTTTTAATAAAATAAAAGTATTATAGTCTATGCAATAAAAACACGGAAGATTGATTTAATGTACGATCACATTAAGGCAGAAGATCCTGAACTTTATCAGGCAATAATGTTGGAACTTAAAAGACAGAGAGACAAGATTGAATTGATTGCTTCGGAGAATGTTGTTTCTGAGGCTGTACTTGAGGCAGCAGGTTCTCCACTTACCAATAAATATGCAGAAGGATATCCGGGAAAGCGTTATTACGGCGGATGCGAATATGTTGATATCGCAGAGCAGCTCGCTATCGACAGAGCAAAGAAGCTCTTCGGTGCTGAGCACGTTAACGTTCAGCCACACTCAGGTGCACAGGCAAACACAGCTGTTTACTTTGCTATCCTTGAACCCGGCGATACGATCCTCGGTATGGACCTCGCTCACGGCGGACACCTTACACACGGCATGAAGCTAAACGTATCCGGAAGAACTTATCATTCCGAATTCTATCAGGTAGACGAGAAGACAAGTCTTATCGATTACGAGGCTGTCAGGGCTAAGGCTCTTGAGTGCAAGCCTAAGGTTATCGTAGCAGGTGCTTCTGCTTATCCGCGTATCATTGACTTCAAGAAGTTCCGTGAGATCGCTGATGAAGTAGGCGCATATCTCTTTGTTGATATGGCTCATATCGCAGGACTTGTAGCAGCAGGTCTTCACCCGAATCCGGTACCTTATGCTGATTTCGTTACAACCACTACACATAAGACACTCCGTGGACCTCGCGGCGGTATCATCATGTGTAAAGAGGAATATGCTAAGAAGATCGATTCTGCAGTATTCCCGGGTCAGCAGGGCGGTCCTTTGATGCACATCATCGCTGCAAAGGCTGTTGCATTCAAGGAAGCTCTCTCTGATGAGTTCCGTGATTATGCAAATAACATCATTAAGAATGCTAAGGCAATGTCTGAAGCTCTTCTTGCAAGGGGCGTTAACCTTGTATCAGGCGGTACTGATAACCATCTGATGCTCATCGACCTCCGCGGAACAGGCATCACAGGTAAGGAACTGCAGCTCCGTCTTGACGACTGCAATATCACCGCCAACAAGAATGCTATCCCATTCGATCCTGAGAAGCCATTTGTTACATCAGGTGTTCGTATCGGTACGGCTGCTTGTACGGCTCGCGGCATGAAGGAAGAGGATATGGTCGAGATCGCAGATCTTATTTCCCTTTGCATTTTCGATTATGAGAATAAGAAGGATGAGATCATTGCGCGTGTAGCCAAGATCACAGAGAAGTATCCTTTGTATCCTGATATCGCCTGATATATCATGTAACTTAATTCAGACCGTCATCCTGGCGGTCTGTTTTTTTACACGGAATTATGGAAGATAAGAACATATGTGCTATAATCGTTCTATAACGTTTTAGAGGTGCGTAAATGACTGACAAGATGGAACCGCTGGCTTACAGGATGTGTCCGAGAGATCTGGACGAGTATGTGGGTCAGGAACATATTATCGGTAAGGGGAAGATGTTAAGGAGGATGATCGAATCCGATAATCTTTCCTCTATTATCCTTTTCGGTCCTCCGGGCGTCGGTAAGACTGCACTTGCCAGACTGATCGCGAATTCCACATCTTCCAATTTCCGTCGTATAAATGCCGTTACGGCAGGCGTTGCAGATATCAAATCCATTATCTCTGATGCTTTGAATCCATTGCTGTCAGAAGGTAAGAGGACGGTCTTATTCATCGATGAGATCCACAGATTTAACAAGCTTCAGCAGGATGCTCTCCTGCCTTTTGTTGAAGACGGTACGGTCATCCTTATCGGTGCGACCACGGAGAATCCTTTTTTTGAAGTTAATAAGGCTCTTATATCAAGATCGACGGTACTTCAGCTTAAGCCTCTGACATCGGAAAATATCAAGACCATCCTGAGAAATGCCATCGAGGATAAGGAAAGAGGTTTTGGAAATCTCAATATCAGTATCGATGATGATGTCCTGGATATAATGGCTGAGATGAGTTCGGGCGATGCCAGGAATTCACTTAAGGCTCTTGAACTTGCAGTAAGTACGACACCTCCCGATAAGAACGGTACGATAGTTATCGACAGGGATGTAATTTCCGACTGCATGCAGAAAAAGTCGCAGGTTTTCGATAAGGACGGGGAAGAGCATTATGACAATATATCTGCCATGATCAAATCCATGAGAGGATCTGATCCTGATGCGGCCGTTTTATATCTTGCCAAGGCGCTTGCTGCAGGTGAAGATATCGAATTTCTGGCAAGAAGGATCCTTATTTGTTCATCTGAGGACGTTGGACTTGCTAATCCCAATGCACTTCTGGTAGCTCAGGCTGCTTATGAGGCGGTCAGGGTACTCGGAATGCCTGAAGCAAGGATAATCTTATCAGAAGCTGCTATCATAGTTGCTTCCTCGCCTAAGTCGAATTCGGCCTATCTTGCTATAGATAACGCTCTTTCCGACGTTGAGAATATCGATACCGGATCTGTTCCGATGCATCTTAGAAACGCCCCTGCAGGAGGAATGAAGGATCTCGGTTATTCGGTCGGATATAAGTATCCGCATGATTTTCCGGGACATATCGTCAAGCAGCAGTATATGCCTGATAAGGTCAGGGATAAGGTGTATTATGAGCCGACTGATATCGGATATGAGAAGAAACTTGCTGAATACCTGAAATGGGTAGCCGAGAATACTGATAAAGAATAGTCTTATCCTTATCAGTTAAGAATAATTGATGTATAATAACTTGGATCAAAAAGGAGATATTTAATATGGCAACAAAAAAGAAAGAAGACTTAAAGGATCTCTTTGCCGAATATCCTAATCTTTATAAGACGGCAAGTGATGATGAGATCGATGCTTGTATGAGCTTTGCGGAAGACTATAAGTCTTTCCTTGATATATCCAAGACAGAACGTGAATTTGTCAAAAATGCCATCGAAGCCTGTGAGAGTGTCGGCTTTGTTGATATTGAGACTAAGAAAACGCTGAAGAGCGGTGATAAGGTCTATTCCTCTATAAGAGGCAAGGGACTCGTTATGGCCGTTGTCGGCAAGAAGAATACGGGATTTAACATCCTCGGCGCTCATATCGATTCACCGAGGCTCGATCTTAAGCCTTGTCCTGTCTATGAAGAGGATGAGACATGTTACTTTAAGACCCACTACTATGGCGGTATCAAGAAGTATCAGTGGACGACTATCCCTCTTGCGGTTCACGGAGTCGTATATACGAAGGACGGCAAGGCACATGAGATCGAAGTCGGTGAGAAAGACGATGATCCGATCTTCTATATTACTGACCTTCTTCCGCATCTTGCCGATGAGCAGATGAAGAAGACTCCGCGTGATTTCATATCCGGAGAAGACCTTAATGTCGTAATAGGCGGCATGCCTGTCAAGAATTCCAAGAAGGGTGATAAGGATATCTTTAAGGCTAATATCCTTAAGTATCTTAACGATAATTACGGTATAACCGAGAAGGATTTTGTCTCTGGAGAGATCGAGATCGTACCTGCTTTCAAGGCACGTGATGTAGGCTTTGACAGAGCTTATATTGCTGCCTACGGTCATGATGACAAAGTATGCGCATATCCTGCTCTTATGGCTCTTCTTGATCAGGAGAGACCTGAAAAGACTTGTGTTACCATGCTTACCGATAAGGAAGAGATCGGATCTTATTCCAATTCAGGCGCACAGTCTGTTCTCTATGAGAACTTCCTTATGGAGCTTTTCTCCAAGCAGACCGGCAAGGCATTTGATCTTCTCTCATACAGGAAGTTCATATCTTCATCCAAGATGCTTTCAACAGATGTTTCAAATGCTTATGATCCCAAGTATGCAAGTGTCTCCGACAGGAAGAATACGGCATATATGTCCCATGGCATAAAGATCGAGAAGTATGTCGGTGCCAGAGGAAAATCCGGTACTAATGAAGCAAACGGTGACTTTGTTGCCGAGATCATAAAGGTTTTTAATGATAATTCCGTTTCCTGGCAGACAGGAGAACTCGGTAAGGTCGATGCAGGCGGCGGCGGAACCATCTCTGCTTATATGGCCAAGCACGGAATGGAAGTAATCGACTGCGGTGTACCTGTATGGTCGATGCATGCTCCTTATGAGGTGATCTCCAAGATCGACCTTTACAGCACTTACCTCGCATATAAGAGCTTTATAGAAAATATTTGATACGGTGACAGTTTTGGATAAGATCTTTTCGTTTTTAGGGAAATATAAGGTAGTATCAAAGATACTATTTTATCTCCTTTTAGTATTTCTTGCTTTTCAGAACCTGATGTTCTTTGATTACGTCGCATACAGGATGGCTTTTGCCATAGTCATCCTGCTTCTGGCGTTCTTTACAGCTTTCCCGTTCTCGATATTCGATAAGCCGATCGATAAGAAGCATAAGATCTATGCTCTGTTTCTTGCGATCCCTCTCATGTTTATCTTTATCTTCTTTAATATCGGAATGAGAGACCCTGTATATTTTATAAGGCTATACACAGACAATGCTTTTAACACTTTTAAGCTCATCGCCTCTTTATTCTGCGATCTCATCCTTGCTTACTGGATAGGACTTTCGTTGTCTCTTTCCCTTTTCGAAAAGTATAAGGATCGTATCATTAAGCTCGCCCTCGTTATCGGGGCTCTGGGGTTTATAAATGTAATGTATCTGCCTTTGGATTCATATATTGCTAACATCAACGATTTTGAGTTTACGGTAAGAAACTTCATTTTCTATTTTGTTGCTTTCTATATAAGCATCGTTATAGTATTCACGCTTTCTTTGGCAAGACTTAAGGATAAGGTATTTAATGTCATATATAAAATACTTCTTGCGATATCTGTAGGATCGCTTATCCAGTATCTGTTCATGAACAAGCATCTTCCTTATCTCGGCCTCACCGATAAGACAACGGTCTGGGATGTTCCCGTACTTATCATCAATACCTTGATATGGATCTTGATCTTTGTTGCAGTCTTCCTTCTTCCGAAGCTTTTGAAGAAAGATTTTGACAGGGCAGGCAATATTAGCTCCGCCCTGATCCTTGCATATCATTTTGTATCGCTCGTTATACTTCTTGTGCTGGCGCCTGCGAACGCATATTCGATCAAGGTTCAATACTTTTTCGATACGAAGGGACAATATACTGTCTCGAATAATGAAAATGTTATCGTTATTATCTTTGATGCATACGACAACAGGATGGCCAAGTCAGATTATCTGAGTAATCCCGAGTTATATGACGGTCTTAACGACTTTACGATGTATACAAATACCGTGAGTGTCTTTGATTCCACGGTAACTTCCGTCAATCAGTTTGTCGGCGGATGTGATTTTGATAATACATTGGGTCTGGAAGAATGGCTCGACAGCGGCTGGGAAAGCGACAGGACTAAGAGCTTCTATAATTCGATGCATGATGCGGGATATAAGTGCAACTGCTATAACTTTGATCTTCCTATGGTCGAGAAGGGTTACGGCAAGCTCGATAATATCGTAAAGTATGACGAGCCGAGGGAGCTTACTGTAGGCTACTTTGACGTTAATAAGTATTTTGACGATTTTGAAGCTCTTTCCTTTTACAGGACAATGCCTTATCTCGTTAAGAACCTGATCTCATTTGCCTTTAATGAGAATACTTTTCATTTCTATGTCGTATATGATGAGGTGGACAGGGGATATTATTATAACCAGGAATATATCAATCACCAGAAATATGTGACCATTGATGACAATGTTATGATGGTAAACCATCTGAACGGTCTTCATACTCCTTGTGATCTCGAGGTTGAGAGCAAAAACTGTTTTATTATCATGAATAATCTCATAGATCAGTTCAAGGAACTCGGTATCTATGACAACAGTACCATTATATTTATGTCAGACCACGGATCTCACAGGCAATATGTAAATTCCGACGGTTCTTCGCCGCTCTTCATCGTAAAGAAGCCGAATGAATCTCATGACAAGATCCTTCTGGATCACTCGCAGATATCCCTTGAAGATTTTATGGGCACCATAGCCGTAAATGCGGGACTTCCTGATCCTGAGAAGTACGGAACTTCGATCTATGACTTTGAAGGCGTAACCGACAGGGTAAGGTATACCTATGAGAGAGTCTATGATTCTGATTATCCTATGGTATATAGTAAAGGTCATTTGCCTTATATGATCAAATATAATGCTTATGCAAAATACGTAATATTGAAGGATGCCGAGGAGATAAAGGGCATTAATCCTTTCGAAGATGATATTGAGATATTGCCGATGAAGGAGTATTTTGGTTAAGGGGTGAAAGGGGATGTTTCGTAGTCCGTGGATTTATGAGTGAAACTATATCTTATCTGAAGAAGAACAGTTTTGTCTCGAAGGCATTATTTCTTGTCCTTGCTTTGTCTTTGTTCCTGCAGGGTATTGTTTATACCGGCATTACGACAAGGATCATCTATTCATTCGCCCTTATTATTTTTGCTTTCATTTCGGGTTTTCCTTTTAAGGTGCTGAATTATAAGCTCACTAAGAAGAGGTATATCCAGGGGCTTATTCTCTCGGTTCCTGTCTTATTTATCCTGATGTTTTTAAATATCGGGATTAGGACTCCTTTTTATCTGTTTAAGCGTTATTCCGATGGTCTGATCCAGACTATGATCTCGATCGTTTATATCCTTATGGATCTTGTCTTATCTTATTGGATCGGTCTTTCGCTTTCTTTTTCGATAGATAAGGCATATAAGACAAAGAGATTCAAGATCGGACTTGCACTTTCTGCATTCTTCATGATCCATGTCTTATATCTTCCTATGGACTCTTATCTCGGGAATATCGATGATTTCGAGTTTACAAGCCTGAACTTCATCTTTTATTTCCTTGCATTCTTCATCTGCGCCGTGATCCTCGGAACACTGGCTCTTGTAAGGCTCAAGGATAAGAAGTTCGATATCGTCTATAAGATCTTCCTTATACTTGATATCGGCTCTTTTGTCCAATACATGTTCTTCAATAAACATCTTCCGTTCCTGGATCTTACCGGTAATACGATGGTCTGGGATATCGGTGTCCTGATCGTTAATACTTTGATCTGGATAGTGATCTCCGTTTCTGTATTTATCCTTCCGAGATTCCTTAAGAAGTACAACGATAAGGTGTGGAATATGACCGCGGGTCTTATATTTGCATATCACGTGGTCGCATTTATCCTTCTGATGGTACTTGCTCCGACCAATGCCTTCAGTATCAAGGTTCAGTACTATTTCGACACTTCGGGACAATACACGGTATCAAAAAATGACAATATCATCGTCATGATCTTTGATGCATATGATAACCGCCTGATGAAGGAAAAATATGAGAATGATCCGGAAGAATTCGATTTTCTCAAGGATTTTACGATGTATACGAATACGACAAGCGTATTCGAATCGACGATCCCTTCCGTTAATCAGTTTGCTGGCGGCTGTAAATTCGATAATGAGATGCCGCTTAATGAATGGCTGGACACCGGTTGGAACAGCGAGAATACCGTTAATTTCTATAACGCGATGCATGATGCGGGATATAAATGTAATGCTTATAATTTTGAACTTCCTTATCTGGAGAACGGATACGGTAAGTTCGATAACATCATCGGTTATGATGAACCTCAGGAGCTCGAAGTCGAATACTTCAACATTAACAAGTTCTTTGACGAATTTGAGGCTCTGGCTTTCTATAGATCAATGCCATATCTTGTGAAGAATCTCATCTCACTGACTTTTAACGGTGAATCCTTCAAGTTCTATATGTATTATCTTGAGATCAATAAATCGAATATGCAAAATCTTGAGTATCTGGCAGAACAGGATTATATAACTACGGATGACAACATATTCATGATCAACCATCTGCGAGGCGTTCATACCCCGTGTGATGTCGATGCCGAATCGAAGAACTGTTACGAGATAGCATATAACCTTGTTGCCCAGTTCAAAGAGCTTGGCATATATGATGACAGCACGATCATCTTCATGTCCGATCACGGTGCTCACCGTGACAGAGTCCTGTCTAACGGATCTTCACCTATCTTTATCGTCAAGCAGCCGGGGGAGAGCCATGATTCCATCCAATTTAATAGCGCTCCGGTTTCCCTTGAGGATTTCATGGGAACGATCGCCGTAAATGCAGGCCTTTCCGACCCCGGGCAGTATGGTACGTCCGTATATGATTTCAAGGAAGGTGACGAGAGAGTACGGTATACATACGAGAGACTCTATGATAAGAGGCTTCCTGTAGTCTATACCAAGGGTTATATG
>JAILNZ010000017.1 GCA_024691135.1 Clostridiales bacterium | reverse complement strand
AGGTGACGGATTGATCGTTCTCAGGTATCTGTATGTATCAAGCAGGCTTCCTGCAAACGGGGCCGACAGGCGGTTCGAGAGTACTATCGGGAGGATATCGCCCTCATGTATCGAATGCTTTCCCGACTCGACCATCTCCATAAACCTTTCCTTTTCGAAAAGAGGCTTCGGCTCATCAAGAAGCCTTCCCTTGTGTTCGCCGTCTGCCTTCCCGTTAACGATAAGGTCGGCGATCCTCTTTATCTCAAGTATGGCCTTGTTGTAGCCGACCTCAAGATCGTCGAGCGACATGTTGGCGATGATGATAATCTTCTGTGCGTAATTATCGAATGCGATGACCTTATCGAAGAGCATCAGGTCGATGTCCTTAAAGCCTTCCTCATCAACGGTATCGACCTTGGCCTTGGGCTCGCTGTAATATATGTAGTCATAGGAAAAATAGCCTACGAGGCCGCCGGTAAACGGTGGAAGGTAACTGAGCTTCGGGCTCTTATACTCGCTAAGTATCTGTCTTAAGTATCTGTTAGGATCGTTTGTCTCGATACTTACATCACCGATCCTCATCTTGCCGTCGTTAACGGTTACGGATGTCTTCGGATCGAAGCCGAGGAATGTATATCTTCCCCATTTCTCGTTCTCCGCTACGGATTCGAGCATATAGCAATGCGTGGAGATACTCTTCAATACCTTCATCGTCTCGATCGGGGTCCTTACATCCGACAGTATCTCAGTACTGACAGGAACGATGTTGTAAAGGCCTGTTGCTGCGATCTTTTTGACATCCTGAAATTCAGGTAAGATCTTCATGTTGTTTTCCTCCTTTTCCTGTTCCGGAGGAAACAAAAAATCCTCAACAGAACAATCAATAAGTTCTGTCAAGGACGAATAAATCGCGGTGCCACCTTGATTCACGGCTTATGCCGTGCACTTAGCGAGATACTATCATATCCCCGGCAAGTAACGTATGCCCTCACGTTGCAGAATACTTTGCACATATATGCATTTGACTGCACCCTCAGCGGTCCATTTGATGATTTGTTTTCCGCCGGATTCTCAGCATCGCCGGCTCTCTGTGGGAGCATCATCACCGTTATCTCCGCGTCAACGGTTTGACTTATGAAGGAATATTAGCATTGACAAATTGTTTTGTAAAGAGTTTTTTGTCACGCGTTTTTGGGATCCCGGTATCAGAGGATCTTTTCCATCGTGATCTTCTGAGGCAAAAGACCCATCTTTTCATAGAATCTGACGGCTCCGGGATTACAGTTCCATACGTTAAGCGTGACGTTATAAAAGCCATTCTCACGGGCATAAGAGATGACCTTCTCATAAAGTGCCTTCCCTATACCCTTCTTTCGGTTATTCTCATCCACGCAGATATCATCAATATATAGCGTTTTTACGTCCGTTAAGACATTGTCTCCGACTGCCCTTTTATGTATGCAGAAAGCGTGTCCTGCCACAATACCGTTTTCGATACATACAAATACCGGAGTTCTGTCATTTCCTATCAGATCCTGGAGCTGTTCCGCGTTATATTTTGTGGCAGGTCCCTTGAACAGATCCGGTCTGCCCTCGTGATGGACCATATCTACCTGTATGAGAAGTTTAAGTATCCCTTCTATATCATGTTCTTCAGCTCTTCTGATCTCCATTTTGTCTGAATCCTTACGTTATGATTTCCTTATGGCTTGGATTATATCATAAAAGAAACCGGATATTCGAAGATATAAAGATATATAAAGACTGTCTCCCAGATAAGGATATAGGATCTGAAGAACGAAGGATCAAAGATATATGCGGTCACAAAGAATAACCCGTACAGGACACCTGCTATAGCATATATCCTGACACTCTTCTTTTTCGAGAAGACAAGAAAAAGGATCAGAGTAACGATAACACTTATGAAGAAAGCATTTGAAAAAAAGGCATGTCCCCTTGTCGCGGGATTTTCCGGATCCATAAACTGTACCGGAAACCAGGCAAGGCCGATAAGAAAGAGAAGAGAGACAGAAAATGCGATCTTCTGAACGATCCTTAGACCGGTCTTAATGATAAGGATAAAAAGAAGCAGCGCAACTATCAGCATGCAGATAAAGTAGAATACCGCCGTCTGCCTTTGGAGGCCGACATAGACGGACACGGTATATCCGAATTCGAACACCGGCATCAGTCCCTTCCTCCACGCCGACAGGACTGCAACAGAGGAAGCCGATATATAGACCGCTATCGATGTTAAAAGGATCAGTATCCTGAGTTTTTTCTCTTCCATTTTTTAACCGTTATTTACGACTTTCTCATTCTCGAAAAGAAGACCTACCAACCAGACTCCGATCACTGCAGTGATGATATTGACGATACATACAGGAATGAGATTAAGCGACGAATAGTCAACGGATATTATATCCTGCATGAGTTTAACGGAATTCCATACCGGGATGTAATAATTCTTTGCTCCGAAGCTGTCTACGAGCCTGCCGAATCCCTCGGTCGAGCTTAATAGCGACGGGATCATGATAAGGAATATCGATGCGGGAGCTATGGTCGTTGCCTGCTTAACATCCTTGGACAAAGTCGAGACGATGAGAAGGATAGCCGCAAGGACGAAAAGGGCCGTAACTACACAAAGGAACAGTGTCACATAAGTTCCTATGCCGTAAGAATTACCCGACAGTTCAAAAGCCCTGGCGATCTTCGGGAGTGATATTGCCATGCCGATAAATGCCGATATGCTGGAACAGGCCGACACTACAAGGATCGTCACTGATTTACCTGCGGCCAGATCACGCCTCTTTATCGGTGTCACAAGAAGGGTATTAAGGAAGCCGTGCTCCTTGTCACCTGCTATGGAATTTGATGCCAGGTTCATGCATATCATGAAGACTGCCATGAAGACCACCGTAGGGATAACTCCGCCCAGCATCTTCCTGAATTCGTTGTCCGAATCGAAAAGATTATATGTATCCTCTTCATAGATGCTGTTGACCGTGAAGGTATGAGGCTGAAGTTCGTCAAATATCTCGCTTAGGATCTGGTATAAGGTAAAAGACTCGCTCTTGGACGAATTATAGTAGATGTTGATATTGGACAGATCACGGGACCCCGGCTCCGCGATCTTAAAATCTTCCGGGAATACCAGAAGAAGATCGAGTGTCTTATCTTCGACCATCTTCTTATATTTTACTATCGAGGCGTCGTCGTCTGACGGAGCTTTTTCCATTCCGAGCTGAATGAATGCTTCTTCAAATGACTCAGGAGCGCGGACATAATATGCCTTTACTGTTTCTTCCTTGCCTTTACTCGTGATCCCGAACATGGAAAAGAGAGAACAGTAACCGAATACGATGATAAACGGCAGGATGAATATCTGGATAAGGATTACCACATCGGTAAAATATGAGCGTAGTTCCTTCCGGGCGATCGTCAGTATATCTCTCATGACAGACCCTCCCCGGATTTGTTCATCCTCTCTGTATAGATATCGTAAAATGCATCCTCAAGAGACCTGCCGCGCATGAGGTTCTCGAGAGTGTCATCTGTAACGATCTTTCCGTCCATAATCATCGCAGCCCTGTCACAGACCTTCTCGACAAGATCGAACAGATGCGTCGATATGATGACGCACTTCCCCGCTTTCTTCATGTCAAAGATGAATTCCCTTACTTCACGCGAAGCTATGATATCAAGTCCGTTCGTAGGCTCATCGAAAATGACGAACTTCGGATCATGGAGTACTGATATTACAAGGGACACCTTCTGCCTTTGGCCCTGTGACAGCTTCGATATAACGGTATCCGCAAAATCATTGATGCCGAATTCCGTAAAGAGCCTGTCCTTACGTTCACGTGAGACTCCGGAAGGAATATGATATAAAGCCGAGAAGAAATCGAACATGATTGACGGAGTTGACTTCATGTCGAGCTTAAGATCGGCTGTAAGAAAAGCAAGTTCACTCCTGACCTTCTCGGGGTATTGCGTGCAGCTCACGTCATTATAGAAGACATCACCCTTTTCGGGCTTTATCATTGTGGCAAGGATCCTCATCGTCGTGGTCTTGCCTGCCCCGTTAGGACCTATAAGACCGAATACTTCTCCGGATCTTGCTTCAAAGCTCACGCCGTTTACGGCGATCTTGCGCTTCTCATTTATTCCCAACGCCTTGCGCTGTTTGTCGCTTATGGCAAACGACTTAACGATATTATCCACCCTCAGGACTTCCATGGACGCCTCCAAAAAGAAACTCGGGAATATTATAGCATATCCCCGGGTCTCTCTTATTCAAAAACAGACGGCCATTTCTCTTCTGCTGCGTCGATCAGTTCTCTTATCTGATCCTCATTCTCACGAAGGATTGCCCGGCATCTCTCGTTCTCCTCCTCCGATCCGGACAGTCTCGGCAGATACTGCACATCCGAGTTTATCGGCACATGTACAAGTCCTTCCTTGGTAAGTACCGATACCGACATCTGAGTCGGTCCGAATACCTGAGGCCTTATTACGAGATCAACGTACTGATTGCCTTCGTAAAGGAAGTCACCTTCCGAAGTTACTACCGGAAGCTCCTCGTCACCGGGACCTACATGAAGGAAGCCCGAATCGAATCCGAGATAAGTCGGCATCTTGACCTTATAGAGATAATGTCCTTCATTTCTGATGCCTTCATCCCGACTCATCGTATCCATCGAATTCATGCATTGCCTGTAAGGATACCACTTCGCAATGAAGAACAGGATGTTGGCTCCCATAAAGATTATCGCCGCTATCAGTGCTGCCGCGGCAAAAACAGCAAATCCCTTCCTTTTCATATATCTCTTACCTTCCTTTTGAAAAAGCTTGGTCTCATGTCTCATTTCATTTTCACGATAGCAAACTCAAAAAGCCTGTTCAAGGGATTTTCCCAATCTTAAGATAATCTTAATAAAACCTTCAGAGAAGAAAAATCTTTACATATAAGAGACGACGGAAAATGCCCTTCCGTTCCCAAAAGATCATTATTTTTTTGACCGGATCAATCGTATAACATATCCTGCCTTTTAAGATCCAGGATAAAAGACGTTCCCTTTGAAAGTTCGCTTTCAGCCGTGACGGGAACCTGTATCTTGTCTGCGGCTTTCTTGGTCAGATAAAGCCCGAGTCCGCTCGCATTATTCCCGAGCCTTCCGTTATTACCCGTATAGCCCTTCTCGAAAATGCGCGGAAGATCTTCCTTACTTATCCCTATGCCGTTATCTCTTATGATCAGCTTGAGATCATCCGTAACGGTGATCTCAACCATCCCTTCGGGAGCATATTTGACCGCATTTGAGAGTATCTGTTCTATGATGACTGAAAGCCACTTTCTGTCGGTCACGACTTCCTTGTCGGTTCCGTCATATATGACCCTGACCTTGGAAGCGATAAACTGCGATGCATATTTCCTTATGCATTCACGGATAATATCATCAAGTTTCTCATTCTTTATGAGAAGATCGTTTGACGGAGAACCGAGCCTGATATATTGAAGGACCATATCGACATATCTCTCGATACGGAAAAGTTCCGATAAAAGTTCCCTGTTTTCCTTAGTGTCATTACTCATAAGATCGAGCCGCATGACCGATATCGGTGTCTTTATCTGGTGCACCCATCCCGTATAATAATCAAGCATCTCCTGCCTGTCGCTGTCGACTGTAGCCGTAAGTTCATCGAGCTTTCTGTCGAGCTTACCGATCATCATGTGATAGTCGGATTCAGAGAGCGTATGAGGCTCCAAAAGGCGGGCCCACTCCCGCTCATCGGAGTTCTTTATCTGTTCGATCTTATTTGATGCTTTGACATTGAGAAGGTACTTGATGATAAATACCGTCAGCACAAAGCTCGTGCATACTAAGGAAGAATAGATCAGGGGTTCCTTCACGATGCCGTAGAGCCAGAAGATGACCGCATTGGTAACAATAAGCAGCACGAGAAGAAAGAATGCTGCGGAAAACTGCTTGAGCGTATCAAGGAAAACACGGACACTACGCTTCATGATATGATATACCCCGCTCTTGGCTTGGTTACGATGATACCCGGAAGCCCTATATCCTCCAGATGTTTTCGAAGCCTTGCGACATTTACAGTCAGAGTGTTTTCCTCCACATAACAGTCATCCTGCCAGAGGGAAGTCATGAGCGTATCTCTGCTCACGATCCGCCCCTTGTTTTCGAGAAGGACACGAAGTATACGGAACTCGTTCTTGGTAAGTTCTATCCTTGATCCGTTATAACTTACGGAACCGTCATTGAGATTAAGGACGGCTCCCGAGAATTCCATTACCGATGATGCCGACTTGATCTCATAATTACGTCTCAGAACCGCCTGTATCTTTGCAGTCAGGACCATTGGATCCACGGGCTTGGGGATGAAATCATCCCCGCCCATGGTCATGGCCATAACGATATTCATGTTGTCGGATGCCGATGATATGAATACTATCGGAACAGTCGAGACACTTCTTATCGCCTCGCACCAGTGATATCCGTTAAAAAACGGGAGCATTATATCAAGGAGGACGAGCTGAGGATCATATTCGTGAAACTCGGGCATTATGTCCCTGAAGTTTCTTACCAGAGCAACTTCATTGCCCCAGTTCTCTATCTGTGACTTCATGGCTGCTGCGAGCTTCGGGTCATCCTCAACAAGTAAGATCCGGTACATCCTTTCTCTCCTCAGGTATTATTTGACAATATTATAATACGTTTTCGAAGTTCCTGAATAGATAAGGGCATATACGACCGCGAATACGATATAGACGATCACAGCGCATATCACATAAAGGCGGTTATCTGCCAGAAGCAGGAGCCTCAGGAGCTTTAAGAGTATCGGGGAAGCGGCGATGACATGTATTCCCGCAATGATGAGAGGAAGGAAGAACACAAGAAGGATCTGGGATCTTATCGTACGCTTTACTTCCGAAGGGCTCATTCCGATCTTCTCCATGATACCGAACCTGAACTTGTCTTCGTAGCCTTCCGATATCTGCTTATAGTAGATGATGAGTGCCGTTGCAAAGATGAATATGATGCCCAGGATCATTCCGAGGAACAGAAACGTTCCGTACAGACCGAATATGCCGTCCCTGGTACTCCATGCCGTATCAAGATCAGGGTTGACGACTGCGTTTTGGGACTCAGTGTACTCTATTATGAGATCCTCCAGTCTGTCAGAAAACGCGTAGCCTTTATCCATAGCCTCGCCTCTGTCCTTAAAATCTATGGCAGCTATGTTCGAGAAAGAAGATGCATAAAACCCATAGACTTCCTTCTGGATATCATTGATCCTTAAAAGAGTATCATCGTTCATGACGAGAGCCTTGACGGGGATGATCCCGATAAAACTCGAAGAGACCGGAAAAGTGTCGATCGTAAGCTTGATCTTATAATCCTCGCCGTGGATCTTTATCGTATCCGTATCGTCATTAGTAAAGACAATAGGACAATAAGCAACTTCATCTTCGGCAAGGCTTATATCCTGTCCCATAAGAGCGTTATAGTTACTTACTCCGATCAAAAGAAGTCCGACGGGCTCGCCTGTCTTATCGGCTTCCGAACCGGGAGCTTCAAATCTGATATCATCGCCTGACCGGACTGCCGTGACCTGGAGATACCTCTGATTGATCATGTCCCTGATCTCAAGATCCGCCTCATCAGCCGCCTTATAGGAAAGATCCGTAACCACGTCGAACGGAATGGTATATATCTCACCGGATTCCTGTATGTTATCGAGCTCGATCCTGCACTGCTGCGTATATTCCATGTCGATAGTCTTTTGCATTCCGGCATAAAGACTTACGGTCGTGGAGAGCATGACAAGTATGCAGGTAGCGAGTATCGTAATAGATCCGAGTCCCACCGCATTTTGCTTCATCCTGTAGAGAAGACCGGATACGGAAGGCATGTGCTTTGCCGTATAGTAGAATCTCTCGTTCCTCTTAAGGAGCTTAAGGATAAAGATGGATCCCGATACGAACAGGAAATATGTTCCGAAGATTACAAGTAGGACCGCTACAAAGAAAAGTTCGATCGCCGAGAGCGGGCTCTTAATGGATATCGAGATCGCATAACCTGCACCCATGCAGATAACTCCGGCGATAAGGAGCGGCCACTTGACCTTAGGTTCCCTCTCGCCCTTATGACCGCTCGAGATAAGATCGACCGGCTTCATGAGCGAGATGCTGATCCTGTTTATGATGAAAGTGATCAGGTCGATACCAAGGAAGACCGCTATAGGCGGAAATACCGTTTGCGGCTTGATGTAGTAAAAACCCGTGACCGCTTCTGAATGGATGAGCTTACAGACAAGAAGTGCACAAGCCTTGTACATGACAAGACCGAACAGCGAACCTGCCGCAACTGAAATGATACTGCTTATGAAACTCTCATGAAAGAGGACTCGTCCGACATGTCTTTTCTCCATTCCGAGACAGTGATAAAGACCGAATTCCGATTTTCTCTGCTTCATCAGGAAACTGTTCGTATATACCATCAGGATCAATGCAAGGATAGACATTACGATCAATCCGAGGATCATGATCTCAGGAAGATAATTACCGCCATAACAGTTTTTCAGTTTCTCGTCCACGGCAAGCGTATAAAGAATGAAGAAACAGCCGAGAAGACCCGTTTCCGTAAGTATCCTCGGAATATAGAACCTGTAGTTCTTCTTGATATTGCTGGCGGCGATCTGATAATAGATACTGCCCATCAGTTCTCACCGCCTTTTCGAAGCATAGTGAGCGTATCGGAGATCTTCTTATAGAGTTCCTCGTCACTTAATTCGCCTCTGTAGATCTGGTGATAAACGACTCCGTCCTTGATAAAGAGGATCCTGTTGGCATGAGATGCGGCCGATACGGAATGCGTTACCATAAGTATCGTCTGTCCCTGCTTATTGATCCTTCCGAAAACACGCAGAAGGTCGTCAGATGACTGTGAATCCAGAGCTCCCGTCGGCTCATCCGCAAGGATCATCTTAGGACTTGTTATAAGAGCTCTCGCTACTGCCACGCGCTGCTTTTGTCCTCCCGATATCTCATAGGGATACTTGCGCATGATATCGCTGATACCGATGTCACTTGAGATCTTATCGAGCTTTTCCTTATAATCTTTCACGTTCTTTCCGCTCAGGACTATCGGAAGAAGGATATTGTCCTTCACGCAGAGCGTATCAAGGAGATTAAAATCCTGGAATACGAATCCGAGATGCTCTCTTCTGTACGAAGCAAGCGCATTGTCCTTGAGATCGACCAGTTCCTTGCCGTCGATCTTTATCGTTCCCGAAGTCGGCTTGTCAAATGCAGCCAGGAGATTCAGGAGTGTTGTCTTGCCTGAACCTGACTCGCCCATTATCGCCACGAACTCGCCTTCTTCGACATCGAAGTTGACGTCCTTGAGCGCATGGACCTTGTTACTTCCGAACCTTGTCGTATATGTCTTCTTGATTCCCGTCACATTAAGGATATTCATTTCATTACCTCCGTATGTTTTGTGTTCATCATACGTCTCTTATCCTTATCGAAAAATCGATTGCCGTGACAAGATATGACATTTTTGTAATATCTTATTTCATCGCAAAAATCCGTTTATGATCTCTTCTTCCGCTTCCTGTTCGGTAAGTCCGAGCGTCATGAGCTTGACAAGCTGCTCTCCCGCGATCTTACCAATGGCCGCCTCATGGATCAGTGCAGCATCGACATTGTTGGCTTCAAGAGCCGGAACTGCCAGAATGGTTCCGTTATCCATGATGATGGAATCACACTCCGAGTGTCCCGAGCAAGGTGCATTACCGATGATCTTCGCATCGAATCTCTGATAGGATCTGTCCCTTGCAACCGCACGGGAGACAACGTCAGCCGAAGATCCTTCGCCGTTCAATTCCACATCATATCTGCTTACGGCATGCTGATCGTCATGCGTCATCAGGCGCTCATGAACGATCATCCTGGCTCCCTCTTTGAGCTCGGCATGAGTTACTCTCTCGGTATCGTCAACGCCCTTGATCTGGACCATCTCCATCTCGCAGTAGCTGCCTTCCTCCATATATACTTCCGTAACCGGATTTAATATCCTCTTGCCTTTTCCTGCGCCCGAACCATAGTGCTTCTCCACATACTTGACCCTGGCATTCTTTCCGATATAGAAACGGTGGATACCATCATGCTCGGAATCGGAAGATCCGCAGTTATCGATACCGCATCCTGCCACGATCAGCACATCCGAATCCTCACCTACGAAGAAATCGTTATGAACGTTCTCCTTTAATCCCGTCTGCGAGATTACGACCGGGATATGTACGCTCTCATTTTTTGTTCCCGGCTTGATCTTTATGTCGATACCGCTCACATCAGTCTTGGATGTGATCTCGATATTAGCCGAACTGTTACGTCCGACCGATTCGCCGTTTGCCCTGATATTGTAAGCTCCGACAGGTATCTTATGAAGATCGGCCACTTCTTCCAATATCTTCTTCTGAATATCAGTTAATTCCATCAGTTGTCGCCTCCCTTCCAAAGATCGATCACTCCGCAGCTCTTTACCGCCGATTCAGTACCGACAAGCTTGGGAAGGATCTCATCACACGTTCCCTGGCAATCGATCTTACCTTCCTTGACGAGGACTATCTCGTCCGCGATCTGAAGTATCCTCTCCTGGTGGGAGATGATTATTATCGAGCTGCCCTCGATATTCTTCCTCATACCGTCAAATACCTCGATGAGGTTTTGGAAGCTCCACAGGTCGATTCCTGCTTCCGGCTCGTCAAATACCGAGAGGGCCGACTTTTTCGCGAGGACCGTAGCGATCTCTATTCTCTTCAACTCGCCGCCCGACAGGCTCGAATTGACTTCCCTGTTTATGTAATCCTTGGCGCAAAGGCCGACAGCGGCAAGATATTTGCACGCGTCAGATGAAGACAGTTTCTTCTCGCCCTTGGCAAGTCTTATCAGATCCACCACGCGGATGCCCTTGAACCTTACAGGCTGCTGAAAGGCAAATCCTATGCCGAGGCGGGCCCTGTCCGTTATGGACATATCCGTTATATCCTGACCGTTAAAAAAGATCTTACCCGATGTCGGCTTGACAACACCCGCTATGATACGGGCCAGCGTAGATTTGCCGCCGCCGTTAGGGCCCGTGATAACGGTAAGTTTCCCATCCGGGATAACAAGGCTCACATCATTAAGTATCCCTATCCCTTCGCCGTTTTCTTCGACTTGATATACGATATTCTTAAGTTCAAGCATGGTATCTCCCCCCATTGAAAGACTTTGAACCAGCTATTTATATCAGAACCCGCAACTCAAAACCGTAACAAATATCACGGTTTTCCCCTTCCCGAAGAAGCGATATGTAAATTTATAATTAAAAAATAGCATTATATGTTAAAATCCTCTTATGGATTACGTAATGTCGCTGTTTTATATAGAATCGAACATGGTCTGCCTGGTGTTCTTTCTCCTTCTTTTCATAAGAAGCCTGAAAGGTGTTGACAGACAGGATAAACAGCGCGTTTTTGACGTTATCATCGTATGCCATATCTTCTATTTCACGAGCGACATCATATGGGCGTTCTTTGTTTCGGACATTATAGAGACGCCGATATTCCTGATGATCCTTCTGAATATCCTGAATCACATGATACTCGGCGCTCTCGCGTGCTTCTGGTTCATCTATATCGAGATCGACCAGGGCGCGAGATATATCAATATTTCCAACAGGAGATACTGGGTCATAATCCCCGTATTCGTATCATCATTTATCATGATGGGATTATATATCTTCAAGACCCGTCTCCTTCTTAACGAGGACGGATCAAACACCGGTCTTTATAATTTCCTGTTCCTGTTCGTACCGGTGTCGTATGTTATCTGCGCATCGGTCAGATCAGTGATCCGCGCCTGCAGGAAGGAACATTATGCCGACAGGTATCTGTTCCTTGTCCATGCCGCATATCCTCCGATCGTTGCCCTCATGGGTATATTCCAGATGATCTTCCTCGCCGTGCCGATCTTCTGCTTCGGCTGTACGATAACGATGTTTTATGTATACCTCATATCGATGGACAGCCTCGTTTCCATGGATCCTCTTACGGGACTTAATAACAGGGCCCAGCTCAAGCGTTATGTGGCAAGCGAAGCATCCGACAACCAAAGCTACTATGTATTGATGCTCGACCTGAACAACTTCAAATATATCAACGACAAGTTCGGTCACGTTGAGGGTGATACCGCTATAAAGCGTGCCGCTTCTGCCCTTAAGCGCGCCTGTTCCGACGACGAGCTCCGTCCGTTCGCAGCAAGATACGGCGGCGACGAATTCATAGTGATCGTCAGGACAAATGACGAACAGAAAGTGAAGGAATTCAAATCCAAAATCTTATGGTTCCTGGATAATCTGAACCGTAAGGCCGGAGCACCTTATGAGATATCAACCAGTATCGGGTATGCCGAATATGACGGCAATACGAGTCACTTTGAAGACGCAGTAAGCAGAGCCGACAAGAACCTCTATTCAGAAAAGCAGAGACTCAAGGCCGAAAACGCTAAGTGATCACTTGAGATAAGACGGCTTATATGCCTTGGTATCAAGACCGAATAATGTCTTCTCTGTATTTTCTCCCGGCTTCAGATCCTTATAGATCTTCTCGAACATATTAAGCTTGGCATCAGCATCATCAAGAGAATGGATCAGAACAGCTTCCGGTATGCATGGCTTAGCTACCGCACCATATTCGAGTTCGCCGTGGTGCGATGCGATTATGTGCTTAAGAAGCTCAACCCTCTCCTTGTTATAGTTTTCCTGCCCTGCATATTCATCCACGATCTCTATTCCGTAGATCATATGACCCAGGCCCTGACCCAGAGGGCTGTAAGTCGCATAACCGAGTTCATCGGTCTTATATTCCTTTATCTTTCCGATGTCATGAAGAGCCGCACCGCAGACCAGAAGTTCCGCATCAAGATTCTTATATACCTTGAGGCTGTAATAAGCCGCGCATGCCACATTGAGCGAATGAAGGACAAGTCCGCCTTCCTGTTCGTGATGCATGGAAATGGCGGCGGATGATCTTACGAAGTCTTCCTTTATCCCCATAAGTATCCTGACAGCAAGATCTGATAGCGTATCCTCACCGTATTTGGTATCTCTTACCATACTGATAAGCTTAAGGAGATTGGAGAAAAGCTCGTCGGCGTCCTGCTCGATCCTCTGACCGAAGTCGGAGAGCCTTATATCGGGATCCTTCAGAGGAGACGGATCACCGTCGAGATTGACAAAGCCCTTCTCATTTTTGGAGAATTTGCAATAATAGACATTCTTTTCGGATAAGCCTCTGTTATGAAGGACCTCTACCGTCACATCAAAGATATTGACCCTGATCGTGGAATATCCGTCATACACGTGGAGAGCAACGCAGGTCTTCCCGTTGGTGGAAACAAAATTCTCCATCTTCTTGAAATAGACCGGCCTTGCGATCGCGCGCATACTGGTAAGCTCGGAGAGCTTGGGATATTCACTGTTCTTCATGATAGACCTCCGAAGGAATAATTCTTTGTAAAGGATACCACAAAAACGTTACCAAATCTTTACCGATCCTACTTCATCCCCGTTTATAACATAGTAGGCCTTACCCTCGTCAGTCTTGACGGAAATATCGATATCCTTGATCTTGTCCTTATAGGCACTGTTCACGGCCTTAACGACATCGGCATAAGTGAACTTCTTCTTTCCAACCTGAACAGTAAAGTTCTTGGGTTCAACAGTCTTGGAAGAAGTCTTCTTTGAGGTCGTAGTCTTCTTGGCTGTCGTGGTCTTTTTGGCTGTAGAAGTCTTCTTTGCCGTCGTCTTCTTGGCAGTCGACTTTTTGGCCGTTGTCTTCTTAGCCGTTGACTTGGCCGTAGTCTTCTTTGTCTCGGTCGGCATCAGAAGCTCGCCGATCGCGGGAATGATGGTGTCGATGATACTGCCGGAATCTTTTTTCTTTTCTTCAGCCATAAAAACCTCCGTTTACGTTTGTGTCTTCCATCAGAAATTATCCAGCGGGAAACCTGCCCACTCTTTGCCGTCTTTACCGAATCTGACACCGTACGGATTAACGAAATCCGCACAGAACTTTGCAGACAGATTCGTCTTATAACAATTCAGGTGTTCCGAATGGATCGCCTTCTTTATTATCTCGCTCTCATAAGGAAGATCAGGCGCCGATCCTTTGGGATCGCCCATTATAGCCGCTTTTCTGCTCCTGAACATAAGACTCAGTATCATCTGCGGCTGAAGTCCATTTGCATTTTCAACGAACAGCTGACCGAAGGTACCTCTTTCCCCTGCTTCGCGGAAGAGCTTGCCCGATGCTTCGACCGTTGTCGATATAGCCGGAGATACCAGGAATAGTTTCTGAAGCAGATCCGAATCGAGCGTTCCCGTATAGTTTTCAAGAGTCATCCTTATGGTATCCGATGTCACGAAGAACGCTTTAAGGAAATCCAGCGCAAGTATATAGAGCTTCTCGCGCTCATCATTATACTCGGGAGTGAGCCACGGATTCGGAAGTTCCTCTGAGGCATAGAACTTATTAAGGAAATCGTAATCTACAGATGCCGCGATATCCTCATACTGATCGATGGTATCAAGACTCGTCCTGTAATTCTTGATGATAAGATACTTTCTATTCTTGTTTTCCATGTCAGCCTTAAGATCCTCAAGTCGTCTCTGTCTCTCGCTGATCATAGACTTCTTTGCATCTTCGGCCTTTCTCGAAAAGAATAATCCCGTCTTCCTGCTGCCGTTCAAACTCCTGATCTCATCCTCAAGAGCATCGATCTCCTTATCGAGTGCCTTGATCTCTGCCTTGTACGAGGGAAGATTAGAGATATCTTCCTCTATCTTCTTCCTGGGGTGATCAGGCAGGATCTTTTGTGCCTTGCAGAGATTACTGATGGTATTTCTCATATTCCTGACCTTCTTGCACTGCATGAGAAGGTCCTCCCTTATGAGGTCGTAGTCAGATATCTTTTCCTCAAACATCGGAAGGAGTTCGTTTGCGATATAGTCGCTGACATCATTTTTGTCCAGGAGTCTTCTGTCATATCCCTCAAATTCATCAGTCACGACAACGACACCGTAATCATTCACCTTGTCATTTATGAATCTTCCGCTAATGTCAAATGCGGAATCGGCATTTTCATACGAAGCCAGAAGCTCGGCCTTCCTTACGACCGCACTTGCAATAACTTCGTCTATAACCGCTCTCCTCTTTTCCTCAGAAGTAACATTGATCGAGAAAAGAGGTGTTATGCCACTCTCGTCGGTAATCAAGTTGATCGCCGCCTGGCTCATGCACGGGACTTCATCTACCGAAGGGATCCTTCCGAGCGGAACTCTCTTTATATCAAGAGCATACTCGAAGAACTTGCGCATGGACTCGCGCTCCTCGTCAGTCGAGATGGAAATCCTCGCCGAAAAAGGTTTCCCGAGGGAATGCCTGTAGGCGGACATTATATATTCACCGACATTTTTACCGAACAGATCCTTGTCATTGATCCTTCCGTCCGCAAAAGCATCCGTAAAAGCAGAAAGATCCTTGATGAACGGGCCGTAGGCCTGAACGTTCTTCTCGAGAGTATGATCTTCTCTTTTTATATCTTCATCCTTATACCGTACATACTTAACGAATCCTGCTGACCCGTTATTCTCAAAATCCGCACGAACAAACTTCGATCCTACGTCAGAATATATTCCCCTCAAAAACGACTTTACATAACCGCCTTCGAGCTTATGCTCATATTCCCTTATGATCGCATCATAAGTTGCTTTATTGAGCCTGTAATTGAGATTCTGATGGGTACCGCTGTTCCACTCACTGATCGCCCAGAGGATAGGAGATAATCTGAAACTGCCGTTGATATAGGTTCCTTCCAGATCCGTCTTGAACGAGAACCATGAAATAGCACTTCCTATAGGGTAAATATTTCCGGATCTTTCTTCCGACGCACTTCCCATATATCTGTCGAGGTATCTGCAAAGATCGTTCCTGTCGACTTTTCCGATACAAAAAGTCAGTTCATCGCCGGTAACTTCAAATCCCTTAAGATCCTTGCTGTCTTTCTCAAGCATGACACCCGGATCGATCTCAGGGTCATCGAGCGTCCTGAAGACTTCGATCCTGTCCTTACTGACCTTCTTGCCGTCTAGTATTTCTCCTATGACCATCCTGTCTTCGTCGCTTGGTTCAGGCGTATTGCTCTGTCTTAAGAGCTCTACGAATTTCCAGTATTCTAATATCTCCAAAGCTTGTCTTTTTGATATTAAATCCATATCTGCCCCTGAAGTTAAAGATTACCCTGAAGACTAACCGTCCAAATACTAAGGGATAGTTAGATTATATCACAACCGCCCTCATTCGACCGAGAAATATGTATATGTCATCCCCATATTTCAGGGAAAGTCAGTTCGATCAGGAACCCGCCCTCTTCAGGCGATTTTGCCTCGATGCCGATCTTATTGTCCTCTGCGATCCTGTAAGCAAGATAAAGCCCCATTCCTGTGGCCTTGCTTCTTAGTTCTCCGGTATTTCCCGTAAACCCCTTCTCGAAAACAAAGGGCAGATCAGAGCTGTTCACGCCTATTCCGTTGTCCCTTACGCTCAAAACATTTCCTTCAAACGAAAAGACAAGTTCCGGATCTTCCTTTACATATTTGATGGAATTACTTACAAACTGGCCGATCATATACTGGAGCGCCCTTCTGTCTGCTCTTACCGTCTCGTCCTTGACCTTATTGATCACGACAAAATCCTTCTCACTAAGCAACGGCTCGTAATCTGCAACAGCTTCATTGATGATATCCCTGAGAAGTAATGTCTCAAAATTATAATC
>JAILNZ010000016.1 GCA_024691135.1 Clostridiales bacterium | reverse complement strand
AACCCGAATTCTTGAATCTGTATAACTCGGCACGCATCATATTAAGCATTTACATCACCTACTTTCGACAGATAGTATTCCTCGAGACTTGCACCTTCGTTAACAAGCTTGAGGATCGTTAGACCCGAATCCGTGATCGCTCTCGACACGGTTTTTATATCATCCGTTTTTTCGAAGATATGTATCTCTTCATCGCGGAAGACTTTGTATTTGCCGATACCGAGTTTCTCTTCAAGGATCGTTGCCGTAAGATTAATGTTATCGGTCTTTAAAGTGATGTGATTTTCGCACTTGACCGCGAGGTCTTCTGCCGTGATGCTCTCGACCAGGCAGCCGTGATTGATGATCGCATAGTCCGTGCACAGCTCCGACAGTTCCGACAGGATATGGCTTGATATAAGTACCGTAACCTCTTCTTCGTGAACGAGTCTTTTGATCATCTTCCTCACATCCACGATGCCCTCGGGATCAAGTCCGTTTACGGGTTCGTCGAGAACGAGTATCTCGGGTTTGGATAAGATCGCCATTCCAATTGCGAGTCTCTGTCTCATACCAAGAGAGAATTTTTTGACCTTCTTGTCTCTTGCATCTTTTAATCCGACAAACTCGAGAACGCTGTCAATGTTTTCGGAAGAAGGGATACCCTTAAGGATCTTTATGTATTCCATATTCTTATACGCGCTCATGTTGATGTCGAGCATCGGGTTTTCGATAAGAAAGCTGATCCTTCTCCTGTTCCTGTCGAGATTTTTCCCGTCTCCGAAAAGTTCCACCGTTCCGCTCTGTTGAGCCGTTAGGCCTGCAAGCATCTTCATTACTGTCGTCTTGCCCGCGCCGTTCGGACCTATAAGTCCGCAGATGTGACCCTTTTCGACCTTTAAGCTCAGGTTATTTACTACCTTCGCCTTGCCGTAGAACTTGGTCAGTTCCTTTGTTTCCAGTACGATTTCGGACATAACATTATCCCTCCGTTCTTTCTTTACGGTCTCATCTTACGAAAAAACCGTTAAACGAAGGTTAAGAAAAAGGTTAAATAATGGTTAAATCAGTCTTTCAGGCGGTATCCCATGCCCCAGACGGTCTCTATGTACTCGTCGGGATCATATTCCTTGATCTTGGATCTGATGTTGCTCATATGGACTTTTATTATATTATCGTCATCCATATACTTTTCCTTCCAGACGCTCTCATAGAGATTGGCCTTGGAAAAGAGCTTATTCGGGTTTTCCATCAGAAGCTCAAGGATGCTGTACTCCTTGGAAGCAAGTATTATTTCCCTGTCACATACAAAGACCTTTTTAAGTTCCTTGTCGATCTTAAGGTTCTTATGACTTAACGGCTCCTTCTTTTCCGTGTCCTTTGACCCGCTCCTTCTAAGGACAGCTTCTATCCTTACAAGGAGCTCATCGAGATCGAACGGCTTGGTTACATAATCATCCGCGCCCGATCTCATAAGATCGATCTTGTTCCTTACCGTGTCTTTGGCTGACACGACGATCACAGGAATATCCGAGAACTTCCTGACCTCCTCTAATACTGCATCACCGCTTTTGAGCGGCAGCATGAGATCAAGAAGGACCAGGGAGAACTCCTGTTCTTTTATGAGGCGGAGGGCATCAAGTCCGGTCATGACCGGAAAACATTCATACCCTTCATCCTCAAGATAATTCCTGAGAAGAGCATTGATCTCTTTATCGTCTTCGGCAATCAAAATCCTTCTTTTCATAAAATAATTATATAACAATTCACAATTTTGACAAGATTGTGTCTTTTCAGTTCACAATTCAAGTGCTATACTTAGGGAGAGTAGAGGGAAATGTGAACTATAAGAACTTTTTTGTTTGCAGTTATGTGTTTTTGGAGGTATCTATGAAGCGAACACTCAAAGTTAAGAAAGGTTTTACCCTTGTTGAGATGGTATTGGTAATAGCAATTATCGTTATCATCGCAGCTGCTCTTGTAACGGCAATAGGAAAATATATCACCTATGCCAACACGGCAAAGAGCGTACTTAAGAGCCACAATGAAGAGACCAGTGAGGCAGCCAAAGAAGTAGCCAACAACATCTGATCTTAATTGTGAGGTTCTTATATCCGGAAATAGAAGACCGTATTTGCGCGGTCTTTTTTTTGCCCTTTTTTATTGAAAAACGCTCTTATGTATTATAATTTAATTTGTAGATCAATTTTCGAAGGATATTATTATGCTTAAGATAAATAAGTGCCTCAAAGAGGCCTGGAAGAGTTTTAAGAGCAGGTATTTCACGAGCGTTCTCGTCGTATTTCTTACCGGTATAATCATCGGCGGTTATTCGCTCAACACAGGCGTAGCCCAGATCGGATCCGCCAAGAACAACAATATGGCGTCCCTTGAGACCAATGCCGTTCTCGAAAAGGTCACGGGTAAATCCAATTCCGAGATCCTCGAGGATATTGCTCTTCAACAGGAAGTCCTTAAGGTTACGGCCGATTCGGATTCCCTGGCCAGAAAATATTCCAACGGCGTCATTTCCGTATTCGTAAACTCCGTATCTTCCTCCGGTTCCTTCGGATTCGGTGTACTTAACGGTATCAACTCCTTAGTCTTTAAAGACAGGATCGCTTCATCCATCGTTATCCTCGTCTTTGCGGTCATCCTCCTTCTGCTGAACATATTCGTCAAGAATATAATCACAGTCGGAAAATGCCGTTATTTCCTTGAACACAGAAGATACAAGGAGACCGGCGTAGATAAGCTCCTCTATGTATATAAATCGGGCAAGACCTTGCATATCGCGAGGATCATGTTCCTGCGCTATATATACCAGTTCCTCTGGAACTTTACGATCATAGGCGGAATCATCAAGTCCTATGAATATTCCATGATACCTTATGTCCTGGCGGAAAATCCCGATGTCGGTGCAAGAGAGGCATTCCGCATCTCCAAGCAGATGACCGGAGGTGACAAGAAGCGTATCTTCCTCATCGATGCGTTCTATGCCATAGGTTACCTCTTCTCCACATTCACATTTAACCTCTTCGGCGTATTCCTTCTCGATCCTCTTAAGGAATGCGCTTATGCCGAGATCTATATGGAGCTCCGCGACGCAAAAAGAGACATTATCGAAGATATCGCTCTTCTTAAGGACGAAGCTTTGACCGAGCCCAAGCTCGTCTACGGCGAATATCCTGAATATGCTTATCTCGTAAAGCCTCTTGAGAAACGCAAGTGGATCAAGATCGATTATGACAGGAATTATACGATCCTTACGCTGATCCTCTTCTTCTTCACGTTCGCCCATGTCGGCTGGCTCTGGGAGGTCTTCTACAGCCTCTTAAACCACGGCCGCTTCGTAAACCGCGGCACGATGTTCGGTCCCTGGCTTCCGATCTACGGCTTCGGCGGACTTGTCATCATAGTTCTCTTACGCCCTCTTCGAAAACATCCGTTTATCATGTTCCTCGGAACATTTGTCGCATGCGGCATCCTCGAGTACTTTGCCGCCTGGATGCTCGAGACATTGTTTAATACCAAATGGTGGGATTATACGGGCTTCTTCTTGAATATCCACGGTCGTGTCTGTCTCGAAGGACTTCTCGTATTCGGCCTTGCGGGAGTTGCATTCACTTATCTGTTTGCACCGCTTCTTGATAATCTCTATTCAAAGGTCAAGATCAAATACAAAAAGATCGCCGTCGTCGTCCTTCTTGTCTTCTTCCTGATCGACCTCGGATATTCGGCTTTCCATCCGAATTCAGGTGCAGGCATCACTTATGATGACAACAAAAAGGACACGCAGACAGAAGAGATCGAAGTCTCAAATTTTAAGATCTGATCCTTTATCTGATGAAAAAACTTGCGGCGGCAAATACTGCGGCAGCAGTATTGCCCCTGATATCCTGCCTTGCTGCCTGAGAAGCCAGATGGGACTGAAGGTGCATAAGTGATCTTCTGGAATCAATCAGCATTGTATTTACGGCTTCCTTGGGACTTACCGCTCTTCCCGAACGGATAACGTCAGCGATCCTTACAAGGATCTTCGGGTTGGTATATTCCACACCGATAAGACATAATCCGTAATCTGTATAATGCCTGGTAAGTTCATAAGCTATATCGGTTACCTTTGCTCTTTCGGCACTGAGATTTCTGGCATGCGTTACCTTCTTTACGATGAATGTGACAATAAGACCGGCTGAAGGGATAAAGAAGAAGAGGAAAAAAACGATATAGAAAACTCTGTACTGCCCGGACTCAAATATCGCTCCGAGAAGATTAACCAGATCCATGGAAATCAGTATGATACCCCAGACAAGAGGTGCCGAGCTGGTTCCCCTCATAAGAACGGCAAGTCTTTTATGGCAGTTGTCATATTCCTCATAAGAATCAGCCTTCTGTCCGAAGTATGAGATCATCTTGGAAAGTTCGTTAAGGCTTTCCTGACGGGCCTGAGCCTGCTGAAAAAGAAAAGTATTATTCCCCGCCATATAAGTGGACTGGACCTGCCCGACAGGCTGTGTCGCAGGCGTTACGGAAGATCCGCATGATCCGCAGAAGCGGACGTTATTCTCAAGTTCTGCTCCGCAGTTTGAACAAAAAGCCATATCTTTATCCCCCGGATCCTAAGATAGATTTGATTCTACCACTTAGGATTTTACCGTTCAACAACGCAAAAGGGGGACCGCTTAACGTCTATTTTCGGAAAAAAAGCTGATATCAATCAGGTATCTTGACCGGGTAAGTGTTCTCTTCGCTCATAAGGGAAGAATAATAATCAAATCCCTGCTCCAGGAGCTTGTCGGATGTCGTAAAGTAATTGTTGTCAGGTGCCACAACGAGGATATCGCCGTCTACCATCATGAACTCTACGGTCTTAAGATCGTATCTTGCGAGGAAATCGCCGAGTTCTCTTGCTTTGCCGGAAACATCATCGAATGTCGCGATGAGACCTGCTTTATCCTTCGTAACAGATAGAAGACCCTTAAGTTCACCGCCCGAATAGACCGGGAATGTCATCTCATTCAAGCGTACGTATGAAATGTCATTATCGAGATACAGATATCTGAATCCGTCCCGGGATATAATATAGTCTTCATAAGGTCCTTTATAAGGATCTAAGATCTCCGGATTATTTGTAACGAACTCATCCGCTTCTCCATCGGAAAGATCGTATTCATAGTTATAGAACTGAATGCCGCCGTCTCCTAATGTAAGATATGCTTCGATCTTTGTGGTGGAACTCTGTCCGCCTCCGTCTTTTGAATATCCGGTAGTTTCAGACATTCCGGCCGAGTCTATAGCCTCATAAAAATCCTGTTCACCGTCGTTACTGTCCGAAGTTGTTTCATCAGCAAAAAAAGCCGGAACAGTCGTCATTTCCGCAGACTCGGATTTGGAGGAACCGGACGATCTTTTCTTTCCGTATATGCGGTCGGAACTGCTTCCACGCGTCGCAAAGAAGAATACGCCGCCCAATACAAGTAATACGGCGGCAGCCGAACATAATGTAATGATCGTGCGCTTTCTTCTGATCGCGGTCTTTACTGCGGGTCTTTCGAGAACGAGAAGATCATCATCTATGTCATTTATCTTCTCGAGGAAATCTAATCCGTTCATATATGATAACCCTCCTTCTCAAGATATTCTTTTAGCGATCCTCTGAGCCTGAACAGGATACTCTTGATCTTGCCTTCGCTGATCCCGAGCGCTTCGGATATTTCCGCCAATGACTGCATGTGCCAATATCTTCTGACAAAGACCTGCCTTTTTTCAGGGGAGACTCCCCTTAAAAAGTCGCTTACGAGCTTACTTAGAAGCTGCCCGTCCATCTCGTTTTCGATATTGTCAGGCGAACAGACTACATTTTCCAGTTCTTCCGAGAGCTCAACGACTACTGCGTTTCTCTTCAGAGCAACATTACTCTTGAGCCTGTTGATGGCTACAGCTCTTACTATCTTTCCGAGGAACGGGAAAAAGTATGTGCGCGGTTCATGAGGAGGGATCGAGTTCCATGTCTTGAGATACGTATCGTTCTCACATTCCATGGAGGTCTCTTCGTCGCCTACGACATTGTGCGCAAGATGCCTTATCGCCCTGCCGTATTTCTCGGCAGTATGGCTTATGGCTGTCTCGTCTCTCTCAAGATACAAGTCGACTATTGCTGCGTCATCGATCGCCAAAGACCTTATCCTCCTTAAGAATCCGGCCTTTACTACATATATCAGCGAAAAGGCCATTCGGGTTTCGTTTTTTCGAAAAAAACTTCCTGTTTGATTATACCATCTGAATAAATATATAAAAATAAAAAAAGAGAGAGCCCCAAAGTGATATATCACTTGTGAGGCACTCTCTTCAAAGAAAGAACTTTATCGATAGAACCTGTTCATGCAGATCATCACGAACCGGTATTATCTCTGCTTTTCGGGAGGTAAGCGTCTATGGTCTTTCCTTCTATGGCTTCAAAATAAGTTATTTCCAGGAGATCTTACTCGACAGATGCTCTTCTTTCTGACCCTTGGGAGATCTTTATCATAAGGCTGCCTTGAAACCGTTCTCGAGGTCAGCGATTATGTCGTCAATATGTTCCGTACCGATCGAAAGTCTGATCGTGTTGCCCTTTATACCCAACTCCTCGAGCTCCTCAGCAGGAAGCTGTGAGTGAGTCGTTGTTGCAGGATGGATAACAAGGCTCTTAACATCCGCAACGTTTGCAAGGAGTGAGAATATCTTGAGGTTGTCGATGAATTTCCATGCTTCCTCTGTTCCGCCCATGATGTCGAACGTAAAGATCGATGCTCCGCCGTTCGGGAAGTACTTCTTGTAGAGCTCGTGATCAGGATGGTCCTCAAGAGAGGGATGGTTGATCTTTTCAACCTGCGGATGATTCTTAAGGTATTCGATTACCTTCTTCGTATTTTCCGCATGTCTCTCAAGTCTTAATGAGAGAGTCTCGATACCCTGAAGGAGCAGGAATGCGTTAAATGGTGAGATCGCAGCTCCCGTGTCTCTCAGGATGATCGCTCTGATATATGTTACAAATGCTGCAGGTCCTACTGCATCGAAGAACGGGATACCGTGATAGCTCGGGTTAGGCTCGGTGATATTCTTGAAAAGACCGCTTGCCTTATAGTCAAACTTGCCTGATTCGATGATTACACCGCCTAATGTTGTTCCGTGGCCTCCGATGAACTTCGTAGCCGAATGAACGACTATGTCAGCACCGTATTCAAAAGGTCTGATGAGGTACGGCGTACCGAATGTATTATCGACTACGAGCGGGATCTTGTGCTCATGCGCCAAAGCTGCAACTGCTTCGATATCCGGAATATCACTGTTCGGATTGCCGAGTGTCTCGATATAGATCGCTCTTGTATCAGGAGTGATCGCATTTCTGACTTCATCAAGGTCATGGATGTTTACGAATGTTGTATTGATTCCGTACTGCGGAAGCGTATTTGAAAGAAGATTGAAGCTTCCTCCGTAGATCGAGCTCTGTGCTACGATGTGACCGCCGTTAGCCGCAAGTGCCTGAATCGTATATGTGATGGCTGCCGCACCGGAAGCTACTGCCAATGCTGCGCTTCCTCCCTCCAGAGCTGCGATCCTTTCTTCCAGGACTGCCTCTGTCGGGTTTGTAAGTCTTCCGTATACGTTTCCTGCGTCCTTAAGTGCAAATCTGTCTGCAGCATGCCGGCTGTTATGGAATACATAAGATGTTGTCTGATAGATCGGTACTGCTCTTGAATCTGTTACCGGATCTGCCTGTTCCTGTCCTACGTGAAGTTGAAGTGTCTCGAATTTGTAATTGCTCATGTTAAAGTTCTCCTTTGATTGTTTTTGAATTGATTTGTGAAAAAATAAAAAACCGGGCGATATTAATCTCCCGGGCACGTGTTTCCTGATCGCTATTATTCAGATCATTTCAGAGCGCAACATCGCCCCGACAACAGCACTGCCCGGGAGTAAAGCATTCGACAACACATCATGTTCTGAATACGATACATTTTGTTACGCTCCTTTCGTTTTGATGGTGTAATCATAACTTTATTCGCCTACTATGTCAATAGGTTTTTTAAAATTTTTTTCGCCTGTTTTACAAAATGCATCGTCTTATATATTATTAACCATAGGAATGGAGGATACAAAGATGGATAGAAAGTTGGAAAAGATCTCCATATGGGGTTATGCGGCTTCGTGCCTGTTTGCACTTATTACCGTATGCATGCCCCTCTACAGATTATCGATACAGATCAACGGCTCAAATGACATGATAGATACTTATCTTAAGTCAACGGATAAGTCTTATGATATGCTCGTAAGAGGTATCGAGGTATACACTTACTGGGGTGTCGCAGGCTGCGCATCGGTC
>JAILNZ010000011.1 GCA_024691135.1 Clostridiales bacterium | reverse complement strand
GATATAACGCTCCTCGTTGCCTCTGATCATATACTTGTCTTTTATATTCCTTATCTCAGAAATGCATCTGTCGGGATAAGGACCGCTTATCATATAGTCTCCTGCGAAGATATATCTTTCCGCGCCCTCTTTGGCGGCATCATCGAGCACCGCCTTAAGGGCAGGATAGTTTCCGTGGATGTCTGATATTACGGCATATCTCATACTCTGTCCGTATATATGCAACCTGTTGCATATATTGTCCTTCTCTTCAGTCTGTCTCTTTTTTTCATAACCCCTTGGTCTATTTTACCATTTTCGCGGAAGAAAAGTATCATCGGGCAATTGATTCACCTATCTACATATGTGTATAATAGGTTAATAGATTTTTCGAGGAGGCAGGGCATGATATCTACAAAAGGCAGATACGCCATTCGCGTAATGATCGATCTTGCAAATCACGATGAAGGAAATTATATCCCTCTTAAGGATATAGCCGAAAGACAGGACATATCAAAGAAATACCTGGAGATCATCGTCAAGGAGATGGTGACGGGCGGTCTTATCAAGGGCGCGAGCGGAAAAGGCGGCGGTTATAGACTGATGAGAAAGCCTGAAGAATATACTATAGGCGAGATACTTGATCTGATGGAGACAACTATGTCCTCTGTCGCCTGCCTTGCCGAGAAGGGATTCGAGTGTCCGAGGATGGACAAATGCGAGACGCTTCCAATGTGGAAGGAATTCGACAAGATGGTCCACGATTTCTTCTATCAGAGAACTCTCAGGGACATTTTGTAGATTTGCGGTTGCAATTACCGGAGAGTTGATATACAATGCTACAAAACTTGAAAAGGAGTTCGCGATAATGCTGAGATCTCTTATTACAACAACATCGATCCAGAAGAAGACAAATGCCGCTCCGGGCATCTGGCTCAGTCTATCGCGTACATGACACCCTGATAATTTGTAGAAGCGTAAAACGGTCAGAAGCTCAAACGGGCACTGACCGTTATTTTTTGCGCGAAAGGAGATGAAGAAGATGAAAGCAATAGACAGCTCTGTCCTGACTTATTACGAAGCGGGAGAAGAATATAACCACTTAAGGACTCGGATTGTCCGGTCATCTGCTGGCTGTATCAATGAAAATGAATAATTAATAATTAAAAAATTCTTACTATACAACGGGTAAACAATAATGCTACAATACACCCTATTATTCAAAGAAAGTGAAATGAAACAGAGGGAAAACTGATGAAGGATTCAAGATTGACAAGGAAGGTCTTGGATAGGCTCAAGGAGCATGAAATATCGGAAAAAGACGTCCTGATACATAGCCCCGTAGACTTATCCTTAGACGGAAATTACATTAAAGGTTTTATAGCAGTTACGGAAGACAAGGTTGTAGTCCTTGAGGCTGATCTTCCCCGTGATACCGTGCACCTGTTCAGGAATGCGGAAAATCCGGAGATGACGCCTGAAGAGGATCTGTGCGAATATGATGTCCGTATCTACGACGAAGATAAGCTCGCTCATATAAGGCTTGATGTCTATGTGGGATCGAACGTGCTTACCGGAAGCTACGAAGGCGAAGATGTCATTATCGCCTGCTTTACTAACAGATATCAGGAACAGATGAACGTTCTTTACAGAAAGCTCAAGGGCGCTCTTCACGGAAACGAACTGGAAGCTGAAGAACAGAGCGAGCCTGAAGATATCGAGATCGCTGAGAAGAAGAATAAAAGGACGATCTTCGGACGTACTCTCAAGTACTTCCTGAAGTATAAGATCCTGGTATTCCTTCTTGTCATCACATATACCGTTAACGGCGTGATCAATATCGCATGGCCGTACCTGATAGGTAAGGTGCTCTTCGATCATGTCCTCGAGAAAGACAAAGCTTTCCTGGATTCATTCGGACTCGGGGAGAATATCCTTATCGCGCTTCTCGTCGTTGCCGTGGTAATGATACTCGTAAGATTTACACAGGCACTCTCGAACTATCTTCAGATATTCTTTATGGCGAGGCTGTCGAGTACCGCGATAAGGGACATAAAGAATGACGTCTTTGACGCGATGAGCAAGCTGTCTTTGAACTTCTTCGTAAACAAGCAGACAGGCGGCCTCATGACGAGAGTCCTGAGCGATTCGGACAGGGTAAGGAACTTCTTCATTGACGGTCTTCCCATGATCTTTGTTCACGGGATAACGATCGTAAGTACATTCATAGTAATGTTCAACCTTAACTGGAAGATGGCTCTGATATCCTGCATCCTCCTCCCGCTCCTCGTGTTCATGACAGTCAAGCTCCGTCCGGGGCTCTGGATCTTATCGGGTAAGAGACACCGTGCAGAAAAAGCCGTAAGCAGCAAGGCCAACGATAACCTGACAGGCGCCCGCGTCGTTAAGGCGTTCGGTCAGCAGGACGAGGAACTCAAGGGCTTCGAGGGTCCTACGGCTAATCTCAAGAATGCCGAGATCGACATCGCGAAGCTTCGTAACAGATTCGAGATCCTCTATAAGATGGTCCAGGAAGTATCGGGCATCTGGATATGGATCGTCGGAGTATTCTTCGTACTTCAGACACACGAGATCGAACTTGGCGTTCTGATCACGTTTGTCGGTTATGTCATGCAGCTCAACGGACCGATGAACTTCTTCTCCTGGATATTCAGGATGTGGGCAGACAGCATCAACTCAGCGGAGCGTCTTTTCGAGATCATGGATGCGATACCTGAGATACAGGAAGCAAAGGATCCCGTACGTCTCGAAAAGCCTAAGGGAGTTATAGAGCTTACTGACGTAACATTCGGCTACCGCGTCGGAAGGCCCGTCCTTAAGGGACTGAACATAAAGATCAACGAGGGCGAGATGCTCGGGATCGTCGGAAGATCGGGAGCCGGAAAATCGACTCTGGTAAACCTCATCTCGAGGCTCTATGACGTTAACGAAGGCAGCATAAAGATCGACGGCACCGACATAAGGGATCTGTCACTTACAGATCTTCGAAGGAATGTCGCCATGGTATCGCAGGATACATATATCTTCATGGGATCCGTCGCGAAGAACATCGCCTACGGAAACGAGAATGCATCCCGTGCCAACATCATCCGTGCGGCTAAGCTCGCGAGCGCACACGAATTCATAAGTAACCTGCCTGACGGTTACGACACGATAATCGGCGCTTCGGGAAAGGATCTCTCCGGCGGTGAGAAGCAGAGGATCTCCATCGCGAGAGCGATACTTGCGGATCCGAAGATCCTTATACTCGACGAGGCGACTGCGAGCGTTGATACACAGACCGAGAAGGCGATCCAGTATTCCCTTAACTATCTCGTTAAAGGAAGGACGACATTATCGATCGCACACAGGCTATCCACGCTCCGTAACGCCGACAGGCTCATCGTTATCGACGGCGGCCGCATAGTCGAAGAAGGTACGGAAGAAGAATTAAGAAAGATCGACGGAGGCATATATAAGACTTTGCTCGATCTGCAGAACAAGTCTTTATCACTTCAGACAGAGTTCTGATGAGAAAGGAAGAAAGAGGGAAAAACATGTCAGACAATACGATCAATATATACGAGAAAAAAGCCGCCGAGATGACGGCGACCAATATCATCGATCCGGAGGATGTCTTCTCGAAGACACCCGGCGGATTTCTAAGTCTCGACAGAGGCGGAGAGCATTATGAGAGAGTAAGGGTCATAAGGCTCTTCCCTTTCTCGGATGCCGACAGATTTCTGTCTATAAGAGATCACGGAAACGGCGACAAGGAGATCGGTATCATAGAAGATCTCAATGCCATGCCCGAGGAGTCCAAAAAGCTCATAAAAGAGCAGCTGAAGCTCAGCTATTTTACTCCCGTGATCGAGAAGATCTACGGCATCAAGGATGAATACGGATACGCGTATTTCCACGTGCTGACCGACAAGGGCGAATGCAAGTTCGCGATCAGCATGGGTTCCAATGCCGTAACCAAGCTGTCGGATACGAGACTTATCATCAATGATGTAGACGAGAACAGATTCGAGATCAGAGATGTCGATAAGCTCACAAAGAAGGAGAGGAGGATGCTCGATTTATTCCTGTAAATCGTGACGATAACAGATGAATCTTAAATATATACTTCCTCCCGGGATCGAGAATCAACTCGGTCTTTCCGAAGGTGAGAGGATCTACTATAGCGTTCCCTTCGATGTCGACAGTAACGGCAACTGGACGGACGATTCCTTCATCGCCGTCACGACCGAAAAGATCCATGTCATAAAAGGCGGAGATATCACGTCATATAACATCAGGGACCTG